>CAJPNA010000245.1 GCA_905371865.1 uncultured Carnobacterium sp. | reverse complement strand
TTTTCTTTCTTTTTGAAATGTAAATAGAAACTTGTCACTATCAGAATCACACAAAATCCGATTAGCAGTTGATACAAAATCAATGGACTCTGTGTACTTGTTAGTGTTCTAGTCTCTACTTCAATTCCAAATGCATTCATAAATCCTAGAACAACCATTCCAATAATTCCAGCTGTAAACCCGACATTATACAAGCTAAACCCTTGATGGAACCCAAGAAATTGTGTGGATAGTTGAGGTAAGATGAAACCAATAAAAATTCCTAAAGCATACGCGATTAGAACGCTCCATCCTTGTGGTAGAACTCCGCTAAATGCTAGGAAAGAGATCAATGGACCTAAAGCAGATCCAAATAATCCAACAATGACATAATTTCGATAATTTTGTTTCGTTACCTTCGTATAAATCCATACCCCTATCATAAATGGGATACTATTGAAGAGATTTTTCCCGAAAAATGAGAATCCAGCAAGCATGCCCAAACTTCCGATCACTGTTCCGTTTAAAGGAAATTCCAGTTTTTTATAACTATAAATACTGATACCGAGCATAATCGCGACATTTAACAAGGTACTTCCAACAGACGCAATTTCCATATAATCCGTAAACAACTGACTTGGCGATACTAGTATCGTCATCATCCCACTCACTAAGAACTTTGGTGATTCGATGACAAATGCTAGTATCATTAACATTACAGACAGTCCGAATAAATAATAATATTGTCGATTCATCTGTTTTTTTAATATCGGCTTTTTCTTCATACGGTCTTCCCTTCAACTATAATATTACTTATTTATCATAACAAACTCACGGAAAACAATCAAAAAACCAAGTGCCAACAACAACAAAAGAACACTCGTTATAATGCATACATTATAATGAGTGATACCTTATAAGATATCACTCGTATTCTTCTTTTCCTATAACTCAATGCATAAATCCAACCAGTGTAGCACTAACCATTTTAAGCACCTCGTTAAAAGCACATACCCTCCTCTGTCGCTTCCCCGGTGAAGACTTGTAGAAATCCAAACTTTTCTATAATTACAAAATGATGACGGAGAATCCTACGGATTCTATACTCACTGTAATGAGGAATCGCATTAAATGCGAATTAGAGGGAGTTAGGAAGAATTCCTTACTCCTTCTTTGAGGCTTTAAAAGCGAGAGACGCGAGACTCGAGCCGTTGCCCTTTTACAGTGAGTATAAAGAAATCCGTAAGCATTCTCCGTCATCATCATATTTATTCTCTTATAGAACAAAAAAGCCCTGGATTTCTCCAAGGCTTCATCGTTTTATTTAGGCTTCAATACTTAAACGAACACGTTTTGGTCCACGAGTACGAACACTATAAGTAATCGTACGAATCGCACGAGCCACTCGTCCTTGTTTACCGATCACACGACCGATATCTTCAGGATTTACGTGTAAAGTATATTCCATGAATTCATCTGATTCAGAGATATCAATACGAACATCGTCAGGGAATTCTACTAATGGTTTAACCATTGACAATACTAATTCACTAATATCAGGCATTCTTTTCACCTCTCCATCGAATTGTCGACTTTATGGAAATTACTTAGAAAACTTTGATTCATGGAATTTCTTCATGATACCTTGTTGTGATAACAAGTTGCGAACTGTATCAGAAGGTTGAGCACCGTTAGCTAACCATTTTAATGCTAATTCTTCATTGATTGAAACTTCTGCTGGGTTTGCTACTGGGTTGTATGTTCCAACTGTTTCGATGAAACGACCATCACGTGGTGAACGTGAATCAGCTACAACTACACGGTAGAAAGGATTTTTCTTAGAACCCATACGTTTTAAACGAATTTTAACTGCCATTATTTACACCTCCATGTATTAATCTCACAGTTACATAGTTTAGCAGAAAGAAGAATACTTGTAAAGTATTTTATCTTTACAGCATAAAAAGTTGTTTTAAAAATTCTATAAATCCTATCAAAACCAGTAATAAATAGAATTTCACACATATTTTTGGTATACTTAAAAAAATATGTATAAACGAAAAGAGTTGAAATTATGTCAGTTCAGAACCAAACTCCAGATTGGCGCGAGGCTCTACTAACTTTTTGGAATAAACCTTTACTGAAAAATATTCGATTTATTTTTAACATCGCTTATTCTGTTCTAAAAAATATTTTTGTAATTGCTATTCTATTCTTAATGCTGTTAGGAATATTTGGTGGTGGAATTGGATTAGGATATTTTGCAAGTTTGACTTCCAATGAAGAGCCCCTTACCCAAGAACAAATGAGTGACGCAATTGGAAATCTAAATTTAATTTCTAGTTTCCACTACAACGATGGTACAAAAATTTCGGATGTAAATTCAGATGAACTACGAATAGTAAAACCTCTATCAGAAATTTCTCAATACGTGATTGATGGAATTATCGCAACTGAAGATAGTTCATTCTACGAACACAATGGGATTGTACCAAAAGCTTTACTTCGTGCTATTCTCCAAGAAGCTGTTTCTT
>CAJPNA010000244.1 GCA_905371865.1 uncultured Carnobacterium sp. | reverse complement strand
TATATAATTGCCAGTAGCTTTGGCAACTCCGAAATTTCTAGTATCAGACAAACCGCCATTTTCTTTATGAAACACCTTTATTCTATAGTCCATCCTAGCGAACTCATGGCACAACTGAAGACTCTTATCTTTTGAGCCATCATCAATAAGCAAAATTTCTAGATTAGAATATGTTTGTTTTATTAGCGAATTTACGCATCTTTCCAGATGTTGCTCCATATTATAAACTGGAACAACTATACTAATTTTATCTTCCATATGCTCCCCCACAATAAATCATTTATGGTATTGTTAGATAATATAAGTCCTCTCTTTGTTGTAAAAGAGGATATGTTTTCACTGCTGATTTTTCAAGCAATTTCCTAATAGAGTTGCTTGTCTTCAACAACACTTCATCAGTTGCATAAGAATAGTATACTTCTTGACCTTCATTATTCTTTAATAAAAGTTGTCTTTCATCCATAAAGGCTTGACTAAGGTTTTCACTTGTTAAAGCTGGACTATAGGTATTTTTAAGAGCCATAACTTGACCAATAGGTACATCTGTTTTTACATTTTTACTAACAGCATTCATCAATTGTTCAAAATTTGTAATTGAACTAAAGCTCATTAATTTTTCTACTAATTTTTCTATAACTATTCTTTGACGTTTTTGTCGTCCGTAATCTCCATCTGGATCATCGTACCTCATACGAGCAAAACGTAAAGCACTTTCTCCATCTATTAATTCCGTTTTACCTTCAATAAAAGTACGATTTTCATAAGTAAATGTTAATGGACTAGTTACCTCAATGCCACCAACAGCATCAACGAATTCAATCAAACCTTCCATATTAATTTGTACATAAAAATCAATAGCCGTATCGAACAACTTCTCTACAGAATTAATAACCATTGTCGCTTTACCATATGCATAAGCATGATTTAATTTATCATAAATCTTAGCTCCTACAATTTCAGTATAGGTATCTCGAGGAATACTAAGTAATTGAGATTTCTTTTGAGTAGGATTAATAGTTAATAACAGCATTGTATCTGAACGTCCATCTTCTTCAGTACGTCCATAAGCTCCATTATCAATTCCTAATAATAAGACATTAATCGGTTTTGCATTTTTTATAATCTCATTTGCTTCTTGTTCAGTACGATTTCCAACACCTTGAGTAATTAAATTAATTGTATGATTGATTTTACTCGCATAATAAGTCCCTACTATGGCAATAATAGCAAAAAGAAAAATTAAAATAAAGGTAATTCGCCCTTTACGTTTTTTCTTTTGTTGACGTCTGCGACTTAATCTACTCCATTCGTTAGTTTCGTTCATATTATCTCTCCATTACTTCTTTTAAGGTTTTGGGTCAGTCGAGGGTTGTGCAGGTGCAGGTGCAACTACTTCTCTTGTAGTTGGTATTTCTTGCGTAGTTGGCACTTGAGTTTTCGGCAACTCTGGAACTGCAGTCACATTCGGTAACTCAGTTACAGGTGCTTCTGTTGTGTTTATAGTAGTAGGATTTTGTTTCGTAGGAGAAACTGTTGTCTCCTTCTCATTTGGTCTAATTGGAGTAACATTTGGCTCTACATATGTTTCACCTTGTTCTTCTACATCCGTATTTCTTTGTGGAGTATTTTGTTCAATATTGACTGAAGATTGAACTTCTTTTGTTTCAATATGTTTTAATACATCTATCGTTTCTAAGTCCAAAGATTTACGTAAAACATTAGAGATTCGCAATTTTTCTTGTTCTGGGATAACAAAATAATAAACACCATTTATCATTGCTCCATTTCCACTAATCGTATGAGAGTCAAAATGTTGCAATGCTTCTTTATGTGTTTGAGCTACTTGAAACAATTTTTCAACTGTAAAATTAGTTTTAACAGAGTTTTCGAGAGTTTGAAGAATCTCTTCATATTTCGTAATTGAATTTAAAGACAATAATTTTTCAACCAATTTCTGTATAATATATTGTTGACGTTTTTGACGACCAATATCGCCTTCTGGATCATCATATCGCATACGAGAATAACGAAGTGCTGCTTCACCATCTACATGGCGAATGACACCTTCCTCAAAATATTCTTCTTCATAAGTAAACGTAAGATTTGGAGTGATTTGTAATCCTCCAACAGCATCGACAAGTCCTATTAATCCATTCATATCAACAGTTACATAATAATCAATAGGTACATTCAACATGTTTTGTACACTATTAATAGAAAACTGTTCTTTCCCAAAAGCATATGCATGGTTTAATTTGTCAAAAGTTCCATAGCCAATAATTTCTGTATAAGAGTCACGTGGAATACTAACCATTGTTGTTTTCTTCTGTTTTGGATTAATTGTCACTAACAACATAGTATCAGCACGACCTACTTCAGTGTCACGTCCATATGCTCCATTATCGATTCCCAGAAGAAGTACAGAAATACTATCCATATCCGTAACTTCCTTTTCACGAAGTTGTACGGTTTCTACTTTTTTATGAATCGCATCCTCTGTTTTAGAAATTCTACTTAAGATA
>CAJPNA010000243.1 GCA_905371865.1 uncultured Carnobacterium sp. | reverse complement strand
GCCTTTTAAGAAATTCCTCTCGTGGTATTTCAAAGGTCTAGGAATTGCAGGGGTTAGTATCGTTACAATCTTAACAGCAGCAATAACAGTTTTGTTGTACGTAGGTGAAGGAAACCATCATCACACAAATAAAGTAAACCTAATGAGAGAAGATAAATATATAGAACCTGATTTTCAGGATACGTGGAAAACAAAAAAGCCAGTGCGGGAACACTGACTAAATAAAAAATATTTCAAGGAGATTATAACATAATGCAGGGAGATTTTGAAACCTTACACACAAGTTACCTAGACCCGCCCGAACCTAAAGTGTGGGGGTATGACTATAACGGATTCGAAATCTATACGGGAGATAGGTACTACGAGCATAAGAAAGATAAGGTTTTGGAAGATGATATTGAAGAATATTTAAGAATGGTTTATCTAACAGAACCACCAGTTACGAATATCGTTACCTATGACTGGAAAGGGAATAGAACAGATATAGAAGCGAATTATTACAAATTACAGGGCGATTATGTAAACGAAGATGAAGTAGATGAATACTTACAAGATACATTCCTTATTGAACCAATCAGAATCGCAGGTGAATAAATGGGAGATGTTTACTTAACCGATGATTTACTTGATTCGAGATTACAGCACATTCTGTACGGGGATAAAATCATCGGAAAAATCATCATGAAGAACGATTCATACGAATTACATCTGTATGAACCGCAACACAGAATGACACGATATAAAACATTTAAGGAGGTTGAAGAATTATTAAAAAACGTATTGAAATCATTAAAAGAACAGAATCAAGGGTAATTTTAGATATTGAAGCAGATTTTATTGACTCTATGATTTTTGAAAAATACATGAAATACGGAAAATCTGTGGAAGATGTTGCAGTAGAGATAGTACAGAATATCCCAAATGTGAAATCATTCCACATTGAACCACAAGGAACACGTAAAAGTATGTTTTATAAGGAGGTTAAGGAGTGAATTTATACGAATTAAGCGTAGCGTTTCAAGAAGTACAAAATATGGATTTAGAACCCGAAGTAATGCAAGACACATTAGATAGTATTGAAGATGTTATTGAGAACAAAGCAGAAAATATTGCGAAACTAATTCGAAATCTCGAATCTGATGTAACAGCTTATAAAAAGGAAGAAGAACGATTAGCAGGGAAGCGACAAACCACAGAAAGAAAAATTGAGTGGTTGAAATCTTACCTAGAAAACAATATGCGAATGACAGGTAAGACTAAATTTAAATCGGGAATGTTTAATTTTTCGATTCAGAAAAATCCGAAAAGCGTGAATATCTTAAATGAATCAATTTTGCCCGATGAGTTTTTAATTCCACAAACACCTAAAGTTGATAAAACATCACTAAAAGAACTATTAAAAAACGGTGTTGAAATCCCAGGGGCGGAATTAAAACAAACTGAATCGTTACGAATCCGATAATTTCGATATTTAAAGGAGGTGAATAAATGAAAATTGTTAAAGCGACAGAAATCGAAAAGAACGATGCAGTCTATCTCATTTATGCGAATCCTGGTGTAGGGAA
This sequence comes from uncultured Carnobacterium sp., assembly GCA_905371865.1. Classification (GTDB taxonomy): domain Bacteria; phylum Bacillota; class Bacilli; order Lactobacillales; family Aerococcaceae; genus Granulicatella. Next base: position 967 of record CAJPNA010000243.1, on the reverse strand, counting down.
AACAACTGCATTGAAATACATCCCAGGGAAAACATTAGTGTTTGATATCGATAAATCATCATCGGTACTAAAAGGTTGTGAAAACATCGATATTGCACATATCAATACACGAGATGTGTGGGATGAATGGACAGAATTAGTAACCGAATTATTAAAAGGTGCAGCAAAAGACTATGACACGATTGTTATTGATAACGTATCTGAATTATTCCGTTCTGCATTAGCGAATTTAGGACGAATTGGAAAGAATAATCGAGTGCCTTCGATGGCAGATTATCAACGTGTGGATTTTACAATACTGGATAGCTTACGAGCGTTGCAAAATATTGGGAAACGAATTGTATTCACCGCTTGGGAAACGAGCGACCAGTGGACGGAAGAAAACGGACAAATTTTCAACCGTGCAATGCCAGATATTCGAAAAAATATTCTGAATAACTTTGAAGGGTTATGTGATGTGGTAGCACGATTGGTTGTCTCGAAAGACCCAGACGGTAACGAAAAGCGTGGATTTATCTTACAACCCACACAATCAATCTATGCAAAGAATCGATTAGACGATAGAAAAGGATGCAAGGTTGAGGAGTTGGTGCTTATTGATTGAACTATTTGATTATCAAAAAGATTTAGTCAACAAAGCAAGAGAAGCGTATGTACAAGGTCATAAAGCACCTTGCATTGTTGCCCCTTGTGGAGCAGGCAAATCGATTATGATTGCAGAAATTGTTCGATTAGCAACTGTAAAAAAACAACGTGTGTTATTTCTAGTCCACAGACAGGAACTGTTAGACCAGATAAATAATACACTTAAAAAAAACAGTGTAGATATGAATTACGTCACTTTAGGAATGGTTATGACGATTGTAAAAAAGTTAAACACATATCAATCGTTTGATTTAATCGTAGTTGACGAAAATCATCACACACTAGCTAAATCATACATCAAAATATTAGACCATTACAATAC
>CAJPNA010000242.1 GCA_905371865.1 uncultured Carnobacterium sp. | reverse complement strand
CCCTGAAATAATATGATCAGCGCGCAAGTATACAGTAGCTACAGCGTGAATCACCGAATAGCATGCTCCAGCAAGTGCCGCAACAAGGAGCGCTACCCAAGGTGTCCATGCGCCCAATTGTGGTGCAAATGCTAGGTTGAAAACTGCAGATGCAAAAGCACCTATAACCATCGTTCCTTCAAGACCAATATTAACAATCCCACTTCTTTCAGAAAATACACCACCAAGTCCAGTTAAAATAAGAGGCGTTGAATAGATAAGCATATTTCCGACAATTACTTGTAATAGTGTGACTAAATCCATATCTATTTACCCCTTTCTTTTCCCAAAACTTGGAAATTTATCGACAATCACTTGCATTAAATAGTTCGCCCCAACGAAGAAAATAATAAAGGCAACTACAATTGAAACAACCTCCGTTGGAATTTTTGCAAGTAGCGGCATAGAAATTCCACCAATCCGTAAAATTGCAAATACTAATGAAGAGAATAAGATTCCAAATGGATTACTTAGACCTAGTAGCGCTACCGCCATTCCATCCCATCCAATACTTGGTAAGCTTTCAGAAGCAAAAGCATGTTGGAAAGTTCCTAACCCTTCCATAACTCCTCCAAGACCTGCAAGACCACCAGAGATTAGCATCGCTAGAATAATGGTTTTCTTTGCGCTCATACCGGAATACTCGGCCGCGTGTTTATTTAGCCCTACTGTTTTCAATTCAAATCCGGTCGTTGTCTTATTCATTAAAAGCCAGACAACAAACACAGCAGCTATTGCAATGAAGATTCCACCATGTAAGGTAGATTTGCTCGTTAATTGATATAAGAAAGACATTTTTAAGCTAGCGGCTTCTGGAACGGATGCAGTAATTTCTGCTTTTTCTGTTAGAACTTCACGGATCACATAATTCACAATATGCAATGCCGTATAATTCAACATAATCGTCACGATAACTTCACTCGTATTGAAGTAAGCTTTTAAATAACCCGCAATCCCTGCCCATACAGCACCTGCAACCATCCCTACAAGAATACATAAAGGAAGTAATACGATTTTAGGTAAATCTGGGAAAAGAAGTCCTGTTGTAACAGAAGCAAACCACCCCATCAATGCTTGACCAGCAACCCCGATATTAAAGAACCCTGCATAACTCGCAAATGCAAAACCTAATGCAACAAGAATGAGTGGTGTAGCTTGTCTTAAAGTTTCACCAATATAAAATGGTTTTCCAAGAGAACCTTTTAAAAGAGCTGAATATCCTTTAACGGGATCAAATCCAAATACTGCCATAATAATGGCTCCCACTAATAGCCCTAAAACAACTGAAAGGACAGGAATAATCACTTTTTTATAACTCGTACCTTTCATTTTATAACTCCTCCTGTTTCATGGCTCTTACTTGTTCTCTTGTAGAACCAGCCATTAATAATCCTAATTCTGTTTCATTTGTTTCCTTAGTGTCTAACACATCCACAATTCTGCCTTCATACATAACGGCAATTCGGTCCGCCACGTTTAAAATTTCATCTAGTTCAAAGCTCATTAGCAAAACTGCTTTCCCTTTATTTCTTTGTTCAATAAGGCGTTTATGGATATATTCAATCGCGCCAACATCCAATCCTCTAGTTGGTTGTGCTGCAATTAATAGACTTGGGTCACGATCAATTTCACGAGCAATAATCGCTTTTTGCTGATTTCCTCCTGAAAGAGACCCAGCCGAAATAGTAGGACTTGGTGTACGAACATCAAATTCTTCAATTAATCGTTCTGCTAAATCGACAAATGCTTTTTTATTGAGAAATCCATTTTTTGAGAGAGGCTCTTTATAATAAGTTTGAATTCCAATGTTCTCATCTAAGCCCATTTGCAATACAAGCCCATGTTTATGACGGTCTTCTGGAATATGACCCAGCCCCGTTTCAGTTCTTTGTCTTGTTGGCAGATGTGTTAAATCTTTTCCGTTTAATTCAATTAAACCCTCTTCAATTTTTCTTAAACCTGCAAGAGCTTGAATGAATTCTGTTTGACCATTTCCATCCACCCCAGCAATACCAACTACTTCACCATGGCGAACTGTTAAATCCAGACCATTTACCGCATTAATTCCACGACTATCCTTTACAACTAAATTTTTAATTACCAGTGCATTGGTCGTTGGCTTTGATGCTTCTTTTTCCGTTTTAAAGGAAACTGAACGACCAACCATCATATCTGCTAGTTCCTGATTTGAAACAGTTCCCATTTCTACGGTCCCAATGACATTTCCACGTCGAATAACCGTACAACGATCAGCCACAGCTTGAATCTCTTTAATTTTATGAGTAATTAAGAAAATCGATTTCCCTTCTTTTGTTAATTGCTTCATGATTAAAATCAATTCTTCAATTTCTTGTGGCGTTAATACAGCTGTTGGTTCATCGAAGATTAAAATATCTGCTCCACGATAAAGAGTTTTAAGTATCTCTACTCTTTGTTCCATCCCAACAGAGATGTCTTCTATTTTAGCATCTGGATCCACTGCCAAGTGATACTTTT
>CAJPNA010000241.1 GCA_905371865.1 uncultured Carnobacterium sp. | reverse complement strand
GCTGGTTTACCAGAACCTGTAACTGTAGCGCCTTTAATTGATGGTTGAGTTTCAGTAACTTGCAATACAACTGTTGATGGTAATGAAACCCCGATTACTTCTGAACCGTAGAATTGGATTTTTACTTCCATGTTTTCAAGAATGTATTTCAATTCTTGTTCGATTGTTTCTTCAGGAATTTCGTATTGTTCGTATGTTTCTAAGTCCATGAATACTCCAACGCCATCTTGGCTGTATAAGTATTGAACATCTTTTGTATCGATGTGTGCACGTTCAACTTTTTCATCAGGACGCATTGTTGTATCTACTGTTGAACCGTTACGAACGTCACGGATTTTCATACGCATTACTGTGTTCCCTTTACCTGGTTTGTGGTGGCTGATTTCCAACACTTTAATTAATTTTCCATCAAGAATGAATGTCATTCCAGCTTTTAAATCACTTACGTTAATCATTTTATGACTCCTTTTGTTAAATTTTACTTTCTATTTATACCACATTTTTGTTGAAAATGCACTATATTCAGTATAATTTGAATTTTATAAAATACCAACTCGTTTAAAAATTAAATCTACATTTTTCATATGGTAATGATAATCGAATGCATCATCTATCTCTTCTTTTGAAAGTGTCGACATAATTTCTGGTTGGTTTTCTAAAACAGAACGGAAAGCTAACTTTTCATCCCATGCTTTAGCAGTGCAAGGCTGTACTAAATCATACGCTTTTTCGCGGCTCATTCCTTTGTCAATCAGTTTCAATAACACACGTTGACTATAAATAAGTCCGAAAGTTGCATCCATATTGCGTAACATGTTTTCTGGGAACACCGTCAAGTTTCTAATAATATTACCGAAACGACGAAGCATATAGTTGAGTAGAATTGTGCTATCTGGAATAATAATACGTTCAGCTGAAGAATGTGAGATATCACGTTCGTGCCATAAGTTCACGTTCTCATACGCTGTAACCATATGTCCTCTAATGACACGAGCAAGCCCCGCCATATTTTCAGATCCGATTGGATTACGTTTATGTGGCATTGCTGAAGATCCTTTTTGCCCTTTTGCAAAGAACTCTTCTACTTCACGTGTTTCAGATTTTTGTAGTCCACGGATTTCTGTCGCGAATTTTTCAATACTTGTCGCAATTAATGCGATAGTAGAAATGTAATCCGCATGCAAGTCACGAGGCAAAATCTGTGTCGAGATTTCTTGAGGACGAATTCCTAGCTTTCCACACACATAGGCTTCCACTTCTGGCGGAATATTCGCAAATGTTCCCACAGCCCCGCTAATTTTACCCGCTTCAACCCCTTTTGCAGCAAGCTCGAAACGTTCGATATTACGCTTCATTTCTGAATACCATAAGGCTAATTTCAAGCCGAAAGTTGTTGGTTCTGCATGAACTCCATGCGTTCTTCCCATGCAAACTGTATCTTTATACGCTAGTGCTTTTTCTTTAATAATTTCTAAGAAGTCCGCTAAGTCCTTTCGTAAAATGTCGTTGGCTTGTTTTAATTGATAACCATAAGCTGTATCCACCACGTCGGTACTTGTTAGGCCATAGTGAACCCATTTCTTTTCTTCTCCAAGACTTTCTGAGACGCATCTTGTGAAAGCAACAACATCATGTCTTGTTTCTTCTTCGATTTCTAAAATACGTTCAACTGTGAACTTCGCATTTTTACGAATCTTATCTACGTCTTCTTTAGGGATTTCTCCTAATTCGGCCCAAGCTTCATCTGCTAAGATTTCAACTTCTAGCCAACAATTATAACGATTTTCATCAGACCAAATTTTTGCCATTTCTGGACGTGTATAACGTGTAATCATGATTTCCTCCTAATACAACTCCATAGTAACATGTGATATACCAACAATATCGTAAGGTTCAGAAACAACTTCAAACCCGAGTGATTCATATAATTTTACTAAGTGTGCTTGTGCATGAACCTCAATTATAGTATCCATAAACCACTCTTTACAAACTTCTTTAGCGCGTTCTAACAACGCACGACCTTTTCCTTGTCCTTGGTATCGCTTGTCTATTAATACTCTACCAAGACGAACTTTATCTTTTTCAGGGATAATGCGTAAATAAGAAATCACTTCATGAACATCATTCATTTCAAATAAATGCCATGATTTTTTATCTTTATCGTCAATTTCTTGATAATTCAAATCTTGTCCGACAATAAAGATTTCGATTCTGGCTTTGTAAATCGCAACAATCTCTTCCTTCGTTAGTTCATCATAGTTTTTTAAATACCACATCGAGAATCAACCTCTTTTTGTCTTGAAATAATTTCTTGTATCTTGTTCATCTTTCTTTAAATGAGCGATTAACGCATCTATTCCGTCAAATTTCAATTCTGGTCTTAAATATTTAAACCATTTCACGCGAACTGGAAGGTGATAAATATCTTTATCAAAATCGAGTAAATTCACTTCAATCGTTACCTTATGAACATCATCAAAAGTAGGATTGATTCCAATAGAAGCCATACCAGGAATCCATTTCCCTTCCACAAGCATCTCAACAATATAC
>CAJPNA010000240.1 GCA_905371865.1 uncultured Carnobacterium sp. | reverse complement strand
GATTTTTTGAAGTCTTTTTTTCATCTCATTGATGATTGACAATCGTTTAAATTGGCTTGTATATTGGCGTTTAGTAATACAATCATAATGATCGTTTCGAATCTCATCTTCAATAGCATGATAAATATTAGCTGCTGACAAAAGTCCTAAACGACAACTAGGGTGAAAAATATTAATATGATTATCCAAAACATTATAGTATTTTTGACTAATCTTGGATACCTCTTCCCATATATTAGAAAAATTTTTAGGGATATCTTTCCATGATTTCGCTTTTTGGCTTAACTCAATCACATCTGATATTGTCCAGCCGCAATCAGATAATAGTTTGGCTGGTAAATATACCCGTCCACGTTTTCTAGCATCTTCTCCAATGTCACGCAGGATATTCGTTATTTGCATAGCCATTCCTAATTGATAACAATATTCTAAATAAACTGTCTGATTAGTTTCAGTCAAAACTTTCTCATCACCAAGCATTGGCCACAACATCGCTCCTACAGAGCCAGCAACATTTCTACAATAGGTTTCTAAGGATTCAATATTCTCAAAAGGTGAAAAACACAAATCTGATTTTTGGCCTTCTATTTGTTCCAAAAGTGCTTTTCTAGGAACCCCAAAATTGAATACCGTTTCTTCAAAAGCAGGCCACCAATCTAGTTTCGAAATAGAATTTGGTAATTGTTTCTCTCCTAAACTGAGAATGGTTTTTTCTAAAATATTTAGTTGTTTTAAGACTATTTCATTCGATTCGCTGGCTTCATCAACCAAATCATCAACATACCGACAAAACGAGTAAACAGCGGCCACCCCCTGAAATCGATGTTTTGGAATAGAGGAAAAGGCCTGAAAAAAACTCTTAGAATGTTCTTTCATTACCTTTTAGGCATACTGATAAGATTTAGTTAGGATTGAGTCTTTATTCATATAAACGCATCCTCCCTATCTCTTCTTACTTCTTCCGCACAAATTTTTCCGCCTTCCAACGCTATAGGTACCCCAGCTCCAGGATGTGTTGAAGAACCCGTGAAGTAGAGATTTTCACATTCTAAAGATTTTGATTGTGGTCTAAAATGATTACTTTGCTTAAGGGTAGGCTGAAGTCCAAAAGTAGCACCACGATAGGCATTAAAAGATTTTTCGAATTCTTTAGGTGTATATACTTGTTCAAACTCAATTTTATCTGCTAAATTATCCAATCCCTCGAGAGGTGCTAAAGTATCTAAAGCACACTGACGATAGTGAGCAATAACTTCCGGAGTCCAATCATATTTAGATGTTCCTAATTCAGAAACGGGCATTAAAACATAGAATGAAGATTTTCCTTCAGGAGCTAAATTAAAGTCGCAAATTGACGGAATATGAAGATAAAGAGAGGGGTCCTCAATTAGATTACCATCAAAAATTTGATCTAAATTGGAAGATAAATCTGGACAAATCACAAAATTATGAACTTTGAGATTTGGAAAAGTCCCTTTTACTCCCCAATAAAACACTAAACATGAGCACGAGTAATCCATGGATTCTATTTTAGTCGGAGTATATTTTCCTTTTGCACTACTATCCTGAATAAGAACTTGCATCGTGTAAGGAAAGTCTGCATTAGAAATTACAATATCTGCTTGAATCTCCCTATCTTCTAATACTATTCCCCTCGCTCTGCCATTCTCAACTATAATCCTCTGAACGTCTTTTTCATAGTGGATTTTCCCACCTAATTCAAAGAAAAGTTTCTCCAAAGCTTTTGCATAGGCATACATACCGCCTTCAATAAACCAAACTCCATAAAGTAGTTCAATCATTGGAATCATATTATATAAGGATGGCCCTTTTTTAGGAGATACGCCAATATAGAGCGTCTGGAAGCCCATCATTTGTTGTAAATCTTTATTAGGAATAAACGAAGCCATCATAGCCTCTGCGCTATTAAATGTCTTAAGCTTAAGAACTTCTCTAAGCATTTTAGGATTATAAATATCTCTTGCATATCGAAAAGGCTTCGTAATAAAGGATTCTACGGCAACTTGATAACGCTTATACATTTCACTCAGATATTGAAGAAAGCCTAAAGCCGTCTCTTGTCCTAATCCCTCATTCATCTTCATCAATTCCACTAAATCACTGGTTATAGTATACTTTCTATAAACTTCATCCTTGAAATAGGCATCGTACATAGGCTCCAATCGCTTTAGACGAAAGTATTCTTCGGGATTCTTTCCGGCCAACTCAAAAAGTTTACGATATAAGTCCGGCATCATAACAATTGTAGGTCCCACGTCAAAAGTAAACCCTTCTGCCTGAATTTGACTCATTTTCCCTCCAGGAGTTTGGTTTTTTTCATAGATTTCTACGTTATAACCGGCTAACTGCAAACGAATTGCTGCAGAAAGACCTCCCATTCCTGCTCCAATAACAATAACTTTTTCTCTCATATGATCAATCTCCTCTTTTTGATATCGAACGCAACCTAGATACTTTTTTTCAAATTAAATTTGATTATCGTTACATTCCATCTTCAAAATAAGGATTCTCACAAATCATTGTTATCATT
>CAJPNA010000239.1 GCA_905371865.1 uncultured Carnobacterium sp. | reverse complement strand
AATTCGATTTGGTAAACTTGAGATTTAGAACCACTTGTTGCAATTGAAGTGTCATAATATTTCACACGTTTATTTACAGCAGTAACACTATCCCCTACTAAAGTTGGAATCATGAAAGCTTCATCTTTAGCATATGCTTGCCATTCTTTGTAGAATTCTTTATTTTTTGCATCGTCAAAAGCATCTGTTGAAGAAATTTTCTTCATAATTTCAGTACCTTTTTCGTTTACATAACGAGCAAAGTTAAATTTAGCTGTTTCACCAAATAAGTTAGATGGGTTTGGATCATAACCTGTTCCCCAACCACCAGAGAACATATCGATTTCTGGATCATCTGCTTGAATTTTAACGTAAAAGTTATTTGATTCAATTGTACGACCAGTATAGAGTTGTACATCTAAACCAATTTCTTTCCACCAAATTAAGTATTGTTGGATTAATGATTCATTCGCTGCATCACGAGTACGAGCGGCAAAGTTAATCGTTAACTTAGAACCGTCTTTATTTTCACGGATTCCGTCACCATCAACATCTTTATAACCCGCCTCATCTAATAATTTTTTCGCCTTTTCTGGATTATAAGTAAATCCTTCTTGTTCCTTATTATATACGTCTTTGAAGAATGGTAAGATGATAGAGTTTGTACCATAGTTCAATCCGTGGTATAAGTTTTCACCAGCTGAATCGATATCTAATGCATAACCGATTGCTTGACGAAGAGCAGGATCGCTCATTTTTGCTTTTGGATTCGTTACGTTTTTACCTTGTGATTTATCAAATGTTCCTAATTTGAATGAAATATATTCATAAGCAGGCGCAAATGAACTTAAGAATGTTACGTTTGTTAAATCTTTAAACGCTTCGTATTGAGCACTTGGCATGCTTGCGATATCATAGTTTCCAGCTTTCATTTCTGAAACGATTGAATCTGGAGAAACTACTTGCATCACCATCTTATCTAATTTAGGACGACCTTTAAAGAAGTATTCGTTCGCTTTTAAAGTTACAGATTCGCCTGGTACAATTGACTCAATCGTGAATGGTCCTAAGCCGACTACTTTAGTACCACGAACATAGTCACTTTGTTCCCACTCTGTAACAGGAATATCTTTGAAGATATGTTTTGGCATTGTATATGCTGGAATCGCTCCACCTGCTAATTGCATAGAAGGTAACATTTTTTCAAAGTGAATTTTCACTTTATAATCATCCACTTTTTCTACACCAGAAATCTTATCTGATTTGCCTTCGTGGAAATCTTTCATCCCAACAATGTTTTGGTAACGGTCGTTATAACGAGACCCTGTATAGTCTTTATGACCGATTGCTTCAATCGCAAAGATATAATCGTCAATAGTGAACGGTTGTCCATCTGACCATTTATAGTCTTTTGCATTTAAAGTTACAGTAGCTGTTTTTCCTTCCACGTCTAATTCTAATGAAGCTAAACCTGTATTGGTTAATTTACGGTTTTCATCATATTCAAACATTGATTGGTCTACTTGACTTGCAATCGATGAGTCAGTAGTGTTTGTTGATAATTCATCAATGAAAATACCACTGAATGGTGAAGCTGCTACTAAAGCGTATTTTAATGTTCCGCCTTTAATTGCAGTTCCTTCATGAGTAACTTCTGCATTAAATTTTGATTTTGAACTTGCTTTTGCTGGTTCAGATGAAGTGTTTCCACTATTTCCATTATTAGCATTTCCACATGCTGCTAATGTTACTGCTGCCGCTGCAGCTGATAAGAATAATAAACTCTTCTTTTTCATTTTTCCTCCACTCTCAGACTCCGATTCCATCCTAACTTCCGGATGAATTGTCTGACAAATTAATTCTTGATGTTAATTTTAACAGAATTTTAATTTTTTGCAATCAAAATCTTTATTATTTTTAAGTTAGGTTTAGCTAGGGTGTTTAGAATGGATTTTCTTTTTTTATTTTCCTACTTAGCATTAGGTTGAGTACATGCTTCTACATACAAAAAGGCCTCGCAATTGCGAGACCTTTAAATCGAATACTATTCAATTATTCAGCTTTAACACCAGTTTCAGATAGTAATTCTACTTGTTCCCATCCAGTTTCTTTACCTTGAGCGATATCTACATGTTTCACACGTTTGTTTACTGCTTGTAATGAGTAAGTGTTGAAACGTGGAAGTTCGAATGGATTTTCAAACACGAATTTTTGCCATTGTTTGAACAATTCAACACGTTTAGCTGCATCAAATGATTCTGATGAAGCAATTTGACTAATTAATTTAGTGTGTTCATCGTTTACATAGTGACCGAAGTTAAAACGAGCTTTTGGTCCGTATAATCCATCTGGGTCAGGGTTGTAACCAATTGTGAATGCACCTAACCACATATCAAAGTCATCCGCGTATTTTGTTAATTTTTCAGCATATGCGTTAAATTCTAACGCACGGCCGTTTAATAATTCAACGCGTAGACCAACATTCTTCCACCATTCGATGTATTGTTGAATAATCGCTTCTTCTGTTTGGCTTCCTACAGGAACTAATAATTTGATGGTTAATGGTTTCCCTTCTTTATCTTCAACAAATCCGTCACCA
>CAJPNA010000238.1 GCA_905371865.1 uncultured Carnobacterium sp. | reverse complement strand
CATTTACAATACCGTTTTTATCGATATCGAATGTTACCTCGATTTGTGGCACACCACGAGGTGCAGCAGGAATATCTGTTAATTGGAAGCGGCCTAAAGTCTTGTTGTCCGCAGCCATTGGACGTTCACCTTGTAATACGTGTACGTCTACTGCTGGTTGGTTATCCGCAGCTGTTGAGAATACTTGTGATTTACTTGTTGGGATTGTAGTGTTACGATCGATTAATTTAGTGAACACGCCACCCATTGTTTCAATACCAAGTGATAAAGGTGTTACGTCTAATAATACGATGTCTTTCACATCGCCAGAGATAACTCCACCCTGAATTGCAGCACCCATCGCTACTACTTCGTCTGGGTTTACTGATTTGTTAGGTTCTTTACCAGTTTCTTTACGTACAGCTTCTACAACTGCTGGAATACGAGTTGATCCACCAACTAATAACACTTGGTCGATATCAGAAGCTGATAAACCTGCGTCAGATAAAGCACGACGAACTGGTTCTTTTGTACGTTCTACTAAATCTTGAGTTAACTGATCAAATTTAGCACGAGTTAATGTTACTTCTAAGTGTAATGGTCCAGCTGCACCAGCAGAAATGAATGGTAAGCTGATTTGAGTTTGAGATACACCTGATAAGTCTTTCTTAGCTTTTTCAGCAGCATCTTTCAAACGTTGCATAGCCATTTTATCACTTGATAAATCAATACCATTATCACGTTGGAATTCTTCTACTAAGAAATCAATAATTTTTTGGTCGAAGTCATCCCCACCAAGATGGTTGTCACCAGCTGTAGATAATACGTCGAATACGCCATCTCCTAATTCAAGGATAGATACGTCGAATGTACCACCACCAAGGTCGAATACTAAGATTTTTTCTTCGTGGTCTACTTTATCTAAACCATATGCAAGAGCCGCTGCAGTTGGTTCGTTAACGATACGTTCAACTTCTAAACCAGCGATACGGCCAGCATCTTTTGTTGCTTGACGTTGTGCGTCGTTGAAGTATGCAGGTACAGTAATAACTGCTTTTTCAACTTTTTCTCCAAGATATTCTTCAGCATACCCTTTTAAGTATTGTAGAATCATTGCTGAAATTTCTTGTGGTGTATATGATTTACCTTCGATTTCTACTTTATATCCAGTTTCACCCATGTGACGTTTGATTGAAGCAATAGTATTTGGGTTAGTTACAGCTTGACGTTTTGCAACTTCACCTACTTGAATTTCTCCATTTTTGAACGCTACAACAGATGGTGTTGTACGATTTCCTTCTGGGTTTGCAATAATTTTTGCTTCGTTACCTTCTAAAACAGCTACTGCTGAGTTTGTTGTTCCTAAGTCAATACCAATAATTTTACTCATATTTAATTCACTCCTATTAATTAAATTCATTATTCTAAGAATCGACTTCTTATTGTGAAACGATGACCATCGCTGGTCGTAATACTCGATCTTTTAATTTATAACCTTTTTGATACACTTGCACCACGCGGTCTGCTTCTTGACCTTCTTCAACAGGAACAGTCTGAACAGCGTGATGTAAGGTTGGATCAAACGGTTGGTTTAAAGCGTCGATTTCTTCGATTCCTTCTTCTTTTAGTGCATAAAGGAAACCTTCATACACCATCTCAACACCTTTTTTAAGGTTTTGAGCTTCTTCTGATTCACTTGGAGAAGCAATCGCTCTCTCAAGGTTATCAATCACGTTTAATAAGTTTTGTGCAAGACTTTGGCTGCGATATTTTGCAGCATCTTGTCTTTCTTTAGCGTTTCTTTTTTGAATGTTTGAGATTTCAGCAGAAAGTCGATACACTTGATCGTTTAACCTTTCTACTTCTTGTTGTAATTTCTCTTCATTCGAAAGTTCTGTTGTGGTTTCTTCAGTAACTTCTTCTTGAAGAGTTTCATCTGTCACTACATTTTCTTCATTTAATTCTTCTTTAATATTTTGTTCGTTTGTTTCCAAGATTTCATCTCCTTACTTTATAAGTTACGATAATAATCTTCTATCGTGGTTGCTAACTCTTCCCTGAGTCCTTTTACAATTGATAACACATTCGAATACGGCATATTCTTGGGTCCAAGTAATGCAATCAATCCTGTATCTTGGTTTGGTGTCTTGTAACTTGCTGTTACTAAACTAAAATCCCCAAGTAACGGATGATCCATTTCCGAGCCTAACCTTATTTGAATATCTTGATTCTCATTTGTAACAAGTCGATGTAATTTCGTTTGATCATCCATCAATTGATAGATTCCTTTAAGATGATCAACGTTAGCATGATGATCAAAATAATTGAGCAAATACCTTCTACCAGCAACATGCATTCGATCATTTTCAAATCGATTCATCATCTCTTGAATCACTTTGACAATCTGAATTTGAGAATTCATATAACGATTCATTAGAATTGGTAAATCCGTTTTTAATCGTTTAGCAACGATATCTAACGGAACTCCGATTAACTCATCATTGATGATACGAACTACTTTATCTAAATCACTATCATCAATCGTCCCTGGAATTGTATAGACTTTGTTTTCAACTAAACCATTGCTGATAACAACGATTGCCATCACTTGATT
>CAJPNA010000237.1 GCA_905371865.1 uncultured Carnobacterium sp. | reverse complement strand
ATACAGAATATATTAATGTTCCACTAACTGTTCAAGTGGGCGAAAAACACTATGAAGACGATTCAGCATTAGATATTGATGCTATGATGATTGAAATGTATGAATCAAAGGAAAAAACTGCTTCTGCTTGTCCAAGTCCAGATGCTTTTTTAGAGGCCTATAGAGGTGCTGAAAATGTTATTGCCATTACAATTACAGGTGGTCTATCAGGAAGCCAAAATAGTTCTCAATTAGCCAAAAATATGTTATTAGAAGAAGCCCCTGAAACAAATATAGAAGTCTTCGACAGCCTTTCAGCAAGTGGTGAAATGGTTCTATTTGTCCAAAAAGCAAATGAACTGATCTCTCAAGGACTTTCTTTTGAAGAAGTGGTTGCAGCATTAAAAGATTATTTGGCAAGCACAAAGTTATTATTTGCACTTGCTCGTGTCGATAACCTAGTAAAAAACGGTCGATTAAATAAATTAGTCGGCGCCGTTATCGGAATGCTCAATATCCGCTTAGTCGGTAACGCTTCTCCAGAAGGAACACTAAACTTACTTCACAAAGCAAAAGGTCAAAAGAAAGCTGTTCAAGCAGTTTGGTCTGAAATGAAGAAAAATGGTTATAAGGGTGGCCGCGTGGTCATCAGCCACTGCAGTAATCCAGAAATCTGCGGCTTAATTCAAGCAGCCGTTCATAGCGAATTCCCAGATGCGGATGTTACAAGCATTCATACAAGCGGTGTCTGCAGCTATTATGCAGAACAAGGCGGAATCTTAATGGGATATGAAGCTTAATTTTAAAATTACGAAAAGACTCTCTAATCACTTGGATTAGAGAGCCTTTTATTTGTTTCGATTAGAATAATGCTTTTAGTTCTACATCTGGATGTTTATCTTTGAACCAGTTTAAGGCAAATTGGTTTTCGAATAAGAAGACTGGTTGGTCAAAACGGTCGCGACATAATAAGTTACGGCTTGAAGACATGTTTGGATCTAACTGTGTTTCGTCAATCCAACGAGCAATCTTACTTCCGATAGGAGTCATGACTACTTCAGCATTGTATTCATTTAACAAGCGGTATTGGAACACTTCGAATTGTAGTTGACCAACCGCACCAAGGATATATTCTCCTGTATGGTATGTCTTGTACAATTGGATAGCTCCTTCTTGTACTAACTGCTCGATTCCTTTATGGAATGATTTTTGCTTCATGACGTTTTTCGCAGAAACTTTATTAAAGAGTTCTGGTGTAAATTGTGGAAGTGGTTCGAACTGCACAGCACCCTTTCCTGAGTAAATCGTATCTCCGATTTGGAAGTTCCCTGTATCGTAAAGTCCGATAATATCTCCTGCAACGGCTGCTTTAACCGTTTCACGGCTATCTGCCATAAATTGTGTTGTATGAGATAATTTCATTTTCTTTTGCGAACGGTTCACTGTAATGTCCATCCCTGGAGTGAATTCTCCTGAACAGATACGCACAAACGCAATACGGTCGCGGTGCGCTGGGTTCATATTTGCTTGAATTTTGAAGATGAATCCAGTGAATTGTTCTTGAAGTGGATCTACAAGTTCCCCTGATTCTGTCTTCTTCGCTGATGGACTCGGCGCAAAATCAACAAACGCATCTAAGAATGTTTGAACCCCGAATCCAGTTAAGGCAGAACCGAAGAATACAGGCGTTAATTTACCAGCTGCAATCTTCTCTTCATCAAAAGCGTTCCCTGCTTCTAATAAGAGCTGTGCATCTTCGATGGCTTGGCTATATAGAGTTGATTGTTTAAACGCATAATCGCCGTCCACTTCCCCATCTTCGTTCAATGGTAAGAAGTCATTATCTTCGTTTTCTTCTGGGTGCATCAACTCAACACGTTTGTTGTAAATATCATATAAGCCAAGGAATGTTTTCCCCATTCCCATTGGCCAGTTCATTGGATACGCGTCAATGCCTAATACTTCTTCTAATTCCGCGATTAATTCAAGCGGTTCACGTCCATCACGGTCTAATTTGTTGATGAAAGTGAAGATTGGAATTCCACGCATACTACAAACTTCGAATAGTTTTTTTGTTTGTGGTTCAATCCCTTTTGCACTGTCGATCACCATCACGGCACTATCCACGGCCATTAATGTACGATACGTATCTTCTGAGAAGTCCTCGTGTCCTGGAGTATCGACAATATTAATATGATTTCCATCGTATTCCACTTGCATTACTGAACTCGTAACAGAAATCCCACGTTGTTTTTCGATTTCCATCCAGTCAGATTTTGCAAACTTCCCTGTTTTCTTCCCTTTTACGGTACCGGCTTGACGAATCGCACCCCCGTATAAGAGTAATTGTTCTGTAATCGTTGTTTTTCCAGCATCCGGGTGGGAAATAATCGCAAAGGTCTTGCGAGATTGTACTTCTTCTTTTAAGTGTGACATGAGTATCTCCTTCGTGTTTATTCTCAAGTATTATAGCTGATTTTCGCAATTTTTAAAAGTTTAAAAACACCCTCTAGAAGGATTAGGCAAAGTGCGGTATACTTAAAGACAGCAAAAATCTTTCAGGAGGTTTCTCAATGTCGAAAGAATTACCCATTATTTATATTAGTTTAACCGGAAATACACATAAC
>CAJPNA010000236.1 GCA_905371865.1 uncultured Carnobacterium sp. | reverse complement strand
GATTGACTTTCTTCATTTTTCAATAAGAATGAGGTATAATAACTACAACTATGGTTACCTTATGTGACTATCTTAGGAGGAAAACAATGTCTCAAAATGAACATAAAAAGCATTCCTTAATTTCCGAGACGGATTCTAAAAGAGATATCCGAAAGAAGGAAACGTCTATTATCAAAAAGATTATGAAGTATTTCATGATAGCACTTTTAGCGATTGTCTTTATTGGAGGAATCTTTACTTGGAACTATATTAGTGGTGAAGTGAAACCTGTAGATAGCGAACAAACGGAATTGGTTGAATTTGAAATTAACCAAGGAGAAACTGTTAAAGATGTTGCAAATCATTTGAAGGAAAAAGAGTTTATTCGTAATTCAAAATTTTTTACGTTCTATTTAAAGTTTAAAAATGTCGCAGGATTTAAAGCAGGATCTTATCAAGTTTCAAAAAGCATGACGTTAGATGACATTATTGAAGAACTTTCTGGTAAAGGTAAAGAGAAGAACTTGAATGCTACGAAGGTAGTGATTCGAGAAGGAGAAAAACTGAGCGACATTTCTAAAGAAGTTGCAAAATCAACAAAATACTCAGCAGAAGATTTTATGGCTAAAGTTCAAGATACTGGATTTATTGAATTGTTAGTTCAAAAGTATCCTAAATTACTAACTCAGTCATACAATTCATATAATGTGAAGTATGTTCTAGAAGGATTTCTTTTCCCAGCGACGTATGACATGAACGATAATAAAACGCTTCAAATGTTAATTACTGAAATGGTTGCTAAAACAAATGAAGTGTTATCAAAATATTACTCCCAAATTGAAGCTAGTCCATATACTTTACAACAAATCATGGCTTTAGCTTCCTTAATTGAAAAAGAAGGGGTTAAACTTGAGGATCGTAAGAAGATTGCTAGTGTCTTCTATAATCGTCTTCAAAAAGGCATGATGCTTCAAACAGACGTTGCTGTGCAATATGCTCTAGGGGAACACAAAGAAGCTTTATCATTGAAAGATTTGGAAGTTGATTCTCCATATAACTTATACCAAAATTATGGTGTAGGGCCAGGACCTTATAATAGTCCAAGTGAAGATTCTATTGTAGCCGCACTGGAACCTGAAAAAACGGATTATTTATACTTTGTAGCAGATATTCATACGAAAGAAATTTATTTTGCAAAAACGTATGAAAAACATTTAGAACTAAAAGCTAAATATGTAGATAAGGAGTAAGGTCATGGAAAAAAGAAAGCCAATCGTTATCGGAGTTACCGGAGGCTCAGGAAGTGGCAAAACAAGTGTTAGCCGAAAAATTTTGGAGAATTTCCCGGAATTAACCATAGTAAAAATTGATCAGGATTATTATTATAAAGATCAAACCCATATGCCGTTTGAAGAAAGGTTAAAAACTAATTACGATCACCCATTTGCCTTTGATACAGATTTGTTGATTGAACATATGCAAAAATTAATTAATTTTGAATCGATTGAAGAGCCTGTATATGATTACGAACAACATACCCGAAGTGAAAAAACAATTCATCAAGAGCCAAAAGATGTTATTTTGATTGAAGGGATTCTAATCTTGGAAGATCAACGATTGCGTGATTTGATGGATATCAAGGTGTATGTGGATACAGATGATGATATTCGAATTATCCGTCGTATTAAACGAGATATGGTGGAACGTGGAAGGACACTTGATTCGATTATTCATCAATATATGTCTGTAGTAAAACCCATGCATCATCAATTTATTGAACCTACTAAAAAATTCGCAGATATTATTATCCCTGAAGGTGGTTCTAATATCGTAGCGATTGACTTAATGACAACAAAAATAGCTTCTATTTTAAGAGAATTAGCTTAATATTTGGACCTTTGAACGTGTTTCAAAGGTCTTTTCTATACAAAAAATTCACTAAAATTTCTTAAACTCATATAAAAATAATGAATAGGGCTTGCAATCTTCACTATAAAATGTTAAAGTTTTAGCATTGTAGATTGAGATAATCTAAAAAACAATATAGGGGAGAGTCGTATGACTGAAAAAGTATTTCCAATGACGCTCGAAGGAAAAGCAAAACTTGAGGCGGAATTAGAAGAATTAAAAGTCGTTAAACGTAAAGAAATTGTAGAGCGAATTAAAATTGCTCGTAGTTACGGTGACTTATCAGAAAACTCTGAATATGAATCAGCGAAAGATGAACAAGCATTTGTTGAAGGACGTATTTCAACATTAGAAAAAATGATTCGTTTTGCTGAAATAATTGACGATAACAATGTTGAAAAAGATATTGTATCATTAGGTAGAAAAGTTACGTTTATCGAATTGCCAGATGGAGATGAAGAAACTTATACAATTGTTGGTAGTGCAGAAGCAAATCCAATTGAAGGTAAGATTTCAAATGATTCTCCAATTGCCAAAGGGATTATTGGTAAAAAATTAAATGAAGAGGTAGTAATTCCAACTCCAGGTGGAGAAATGAAGATCAGAATTATTGATATTCAATCTGCTTAATTCATATTAAAAAGCTAGGAGACTTCCTAGCTTTTTTTGTATATCATTCTTTAGACTGATGGTCTTTGCATTATTTCATGATAGGATTGTATGTGAGAAGATGAT
>CAJPNA010000235.1 GCA_905371865.1 uncultured Carnobacterium sp. | reverse complement strand
GTAGCTATGATAGGGCATTTTTTATTGGAAACAAAGTGGAAAGAAAAAGAGAGAGGTGACCCGCTTTTCAATATAATTACAATAATGTGAAATGAAATACTTTTCAGAAAAATTATGATAGAATAATAAAAATGTGAAAGGTGGTGTATGAATGAGCAAAAATATCATAAAAGGACTAGTATTTACATTTTTGGGATTAACATTAATAGCGTGTTCACGTAGGTCAGGACAAACAGCAGATAATTCTGTTCCGGGAGTTCAAATTTCCAATAATCAGTCTTCAACAACAGAGTCCAAAGGAGAAAAAGTAGAAAATACGACAAAATCTCTAGATACAACAGATTCTTCTAAGGTTGAAACAACCACTGTAGAACCAAAAACTACAGTAGAACAAAAAAGTGGAAATACACTAGCGAAACAAGCGATTGCAGAGATTGAAAAAAGAAAGAAAATCGTTCTAGATGAGAATTATGATATTCTTATTCAAGCTCATACAAGTGATACCATCGATTTACAAATTCGACATGAGGAACGTTCTTCGACGTCAATTTATGGATTTTTTAGATATCATGCTAAAGACCATAAGCTAGAGGAGATGGATAGTCTCACGGGAGAATATAAAATAGTCGAGTAATTTAGGAAAGAAGGGGTCAATATGACAAATACAGTAAATTTAGATTGGAATAATTTAGGATTCGATTATATTAAGACAGACTTACGCTTCATCAGTTATTACAAAGATGGACAGTGGGATGAAGGTGCATTGATTGAAGATAATGTATTAAAAGTAGATGAAGCAGCGACTGCACTTCACTATGGACAACAATGTTTTGAAGGGTTAAAAGCATACCGTTGTAAAGATGGCAGTATCAACTTATTCCGTGTGGATCAAAATGCAGCTCGTATGGCTCGTTCTTGTCGTCGATTACTCATGCCAGAATTTCCTGAAGAACGCTTTATAGAAGCTGTGAAAAAAGTGGTGAAGGCAAACGAACAATGGCTACCACCTTACGGAACTGGAGGAAGTTTATATATTCGTCCGTTCATGATTGGGGTTGGAAACAATGTAGCGGTTCGTCCAGCAACGGAATATATTTTTTCAATCTTTGTAATGCCAGTAGGAGCATACTTCAAAGGTGGATTAACACCAACGAACTTCATCGTTTCTGAATATGACCGTGCAGCACACGTTGGTACAGGAGCTGCCAAGGTTGGTGGGAACTATGCAGCAAGCTTGCTGCCAGGTAAAGAAGCCAAAGAACGTCATTTCAGTGACTGTATTTACCTTGATCCGTTGACACATACAAAAATTGAAGAGGTAGGAGCTGCAAACTTCTTCGGAATTACAAAAGATAATCAATTTATCACCCCTTACTCTCCATCTATCTTACCAAGTATTACAAAATATTCATTACTATGGTTAGCAGAACACCGTTTAGGAATGACTGTAAAAGAAGCAGATGTGTATGTTGATCAATTAGATATTTTTGCTGAAGCAGGAGCCTGTGGTACAGCTGCAGTTATTTCTCCGGTTGGTGGAATTCAAAATGGGGATGACTTCCATGTGTTCTATTCAGAAACAGAAGTTGGGCCAGTAACAAGACGTTTATATGATGAACTAGTAGGAATCCAGTATGGAGACGTAGAAGCTCCAGAAGGTTGGATTCAAAAAGTTTTATAGGAATAAAATTTTTTGAATCCGTGGTATTGTGAATTGACAAAGCGCATTGCATTTGTTAATATATACCAGTATGAAACTCAATGAGTTAATGAAATAAATTGAATGAGAGGTGTCATCCATGCGTATCAACATTTTATTAGAATGTGCTGAAACAGGTGAACGTTTATACTTAACAAGCAAAAACAAACGTAACAATCCAGAGCGTTTAGAATTAAAAAAATATTCTCCAAAATTACGTAAACACGTTGTCTTCAAAGAAACTAAAAAATAATTTTGAGAAATTCCAAAGAGTTAGGCTGGTGCCTAACTCTTTTTTTCTTTTGTGCTTTGGTAAAGAGACCGCAGGTCTTATATGAATCATTTGGATTTCTATAATAGCTACAATAGCTGTACCGGCGTGAGCTTTGGGTCTCACTGCCTATCGAGTCTCAAAGTAGGAGTAAGGAATCAATTCCTAACTCCTACTTATTCGCATCGATTACACTCGCTATTGTTGCTACTATGGACCAAATGATTCTTCAGACCTGCTTGTATAAAAAGTTAGGGAGTGCTTCTTGCAGGTTTTGTTCTAGTTTCTTTAAAATCACGTGCTTAAAATTTTTATTTTGCAAAATAATAGGAAGTTATTTATTCATCAAATCTGGTGAAGAGAGACAGAGCAGAGCACTTTTGCTACCTTCTAAGATGCAGTTAGGCTCGTGAGGGGACATGGGATTCGATAATAGCAGTAATAGGGGATGGCGCTAAAAGCGAATTAGCGGGAGTTAGGAGGTTTTCCTTACTCCCGCTTTGAGTTTTAGAGGTGAGAGACTTCGGCTCGAACTGGTGCCCAATTACAGCTACTATGAAGATATCCCGTGTCTCATAAGCGAGCCGTATAGGGGCACGAAGTTGAATGGTTCACTGTTTGTGTTCACACAGGTAAGGATATCATGTATACTAGAACAGGTGATAATTTTTGGAAAAACGAAATTTTAT
>CAJPNA010000234.1 GCA_905371865.1 uncultured Carnobacterium sp. | reverse complement strand
CTGCTTCTAAATAATCGTTTTCGATTAAGTAATCCAGTTTTTCATCTAATGTATAAAAGAAAACTGTATTTGGATTCACGTGTTCTAAGAAGAACGCACGAACCGCTTCACGATCTTTATGCAATGGAATTTTCCCATCAACTGGACGGTTTAACTCATTGTTTAATGCGAAGTATGTTACGTCTTGAGTCTTGTTCATTAATTTTGGACTATCCAATCTCTCTCACCTTTTCTTTTAGTATTTGTACATCTTTATCTGTACCTTGGTTTTCAAAACAATGAAGTAAAGGAACATCGTACTTTTTGGCTAACTCTTTAGAATTTGAACAATAACTCGTGTTAAAATTGCGATTCCCTGAACCAGCAACTCCCATTAAAAGATTTCTGTTCTCTTCAAAATCAATATATTCGTAAAAAAAGTGCGCCACTTGCTCTCCATAAGTTGGTGTAATGACGATATAAGGTTCTTTCATTTCTATTATGGGATTCTTTTTCGAAATTTCGATCGATTCCCAACCTAATTTTTTTACGAATTGTCTTGTTTTTCCAGTTAGCGATAAATAAACGACTTTCACAATATCTCCATTCTGAAATAGAAATACAAGAAAATGCATTCCAATCTCACTTGAAACTCACGAATTTAATTATATCTACTCAAATTTATTTTTGCAATATTTTTACCATATTTTGTATTGTTCTTTTTAACAGACACAAAATATAGTTGGTTAAATCCATATTTCTCGACATTTAGTAGTGAGGCCATTTATCGAATAATTGACAGACTCAGTCGACGATTGTAGACTAAAAAGTGAAAGGAGTTCCACCCTATGACTGAATTTCAACCAATGAGCCCCTCAGAACGCCAAGTCATGCGCGTATTATGGGCAAACCCAAGTAGCACTAGTGGATTTATAATTGAACAACTTCAAAAATCATTTTCTTGGAGTGAATCTACCATCAAAACACTTATTATTCGCCTAACGAAGAAAGGCTATATTCAAATCGATAATCGAAAGAAACCTTTCCACTATTCTGCAACGATTTTGGAAAAAGAGCAACTCGACCAAGAGACGGATGCCCTTCTTGAACAAGTGTGCCACAAACAAAATGGGAATTTACTATGTACACTAATCAATAAAGCAACCTTAAGCCAAGATGACATTCAAGTATTAGTGAATGCCTTAAAAGAAAAAGCGGCCACCGCCCCTACTTCTGTTGCGTGCAACTGCCTACCTGGGCAATGTAATTGCCATCACCATCACTAACATAAAAACCTATTGCTTAAAGCCATAATGACTTTAAACAATAGGTTATTTTTATTTTCAATTTATTCCAATTTGCACTATTTAAAACTTTAGCTAAATAACTATGAATTCTTACGATTTCAAATAGTCCTTCGCATCTTTAAAGAAACTTGCAATAATCATAATGATAATAATTCCAATTGGGAAGGCTGCAATAATGGCTACTGACTGAAGATTATACATTGAATTTTCAGAGAAAATCAACGCGATTGGGAATAGAATGAGTACCAATGACCAAAACATACGCACACGCTTATCACTATCATGTGTATGTGTTAATTCTTTATAGGAATAAGCAGATACTACGAGTGTTAATGCATCGAACGTCGTTGCGTAGAAAGCAATCATGGTCACTGCCAGAAGTAGCAATCCAATATTTGCTAGTGGCATTGTCTCAAAAATTTTAAGAATTGCAGCAGCATAATCAGCATTAGTATTCAAAATCCCTGTAATATCTACGCCATGTTTTAATTGTTGCGCAAGGCCATAGTTTCCAAGAATAATAAATGCCGTAAATGTTCCTGCAATCCCCCATGCATATCCGCCTAGTACCGTATTTTTAACAGTACGACCTTTTGAGATACTTCCGATAAAGAAAGGAGTTGCTACACACCATACCATCCAATAAGACCAGTAGTAGATCGTCCATTTTTGAGGAAAACTCGTCTCACGAAGAGGGTCTAACCACGTAGACATTCCGATAAAGTTTTGAACAAGATTCCCAATTGCGCTAAATCCTGTTTCAAGAATATAAACGGTCTCCCCTCCTAGGAATAGGAAGTAAGCAAGAAGTGCAAAGAATAAGTAGGTACAAATGGCTGCTAATTTTGAGACAGCCTCCATTCCTAACATAACAGTGCTTGTATAAACTACTGCTATTAACAATAATACAACAATCGTAATTAGTTTCGAATTTTGAATTCCAAATACTTGACTCATGGCAGCTGAAAGAAGTGGGGTCGCTAGTGAGAATGTTGTTGCTGTGCCTGCTATTAATGCAAAAATAGCGATTAAGTCAATGACTTTTCCCATCCATCCATCTACTTTATCTCCTAAAAGAGGACGACAGGCTTCTGAGAATTTTTGTTTCTCTACTTTTCGATTATGCAACATAAATCCAAAAGCAACGGCTAACATGATGTAGAATCCCCAGGCAATAGGACCCCAGTGAAATAACGGGAATGTCGAAGCCCATTTTTGAATGCTTCCGAGTTCTCCAAGATAGGACTCTTGCGCATAGAGCGCCCACTCAATCATGGCATAGAACACAATATCTGCAGCCATTGTAGAAGTAAAAATCATCACTCCCCATTGGAAATTTGAATATTCTACTTTAGTATCATTCCCACCTAGGATGATT
>CAJPNA010000233.1 GCA_905371865.1 uncultured Carnobacterium sp. | reverse complement strand
ATACGAACTTGCTAAAAAAGAAGGGAAATCAACAGAAGAATTACGCTCTATTGTGGACGAAATCGCAGAATTACGTGCGCAATTAGACTTAGAATTAGTAGTTCGTGAAAACTCAATTCCAGAGTTAAAAGAAGTAGTTGAACCAGAAGTACGTAAAGAAGAAGTGGACATCGAAAAAGAATATCGTAACATTTTCATGAAGATTGTTCGCAATCGTGTAACAAAAAAAGATGAAGAAAAATTACACGAATTAGAAGAACGTGCAAAAGATAACCCAACAGCAACACCGTTCTTAAAATCTGACACTGACGAAAACGGTGGTTACATCGTTCCTAAAGATGTTAAGACCGAAATCAACGAATACAAACGTACTCAATTATTCGACTTATCACAATTAGTTACTGTAGTAACAACTAAATTCACAAAAGGTTCTCGTGTGTTTGAAAAATTAGAAGACCAAACAGCGTTTGCCAACATTGATGAATGGGATAAAATCGAAGATATTCCAGCACCTAAATTCGAAAAGAAAGAATATGCGATGAAATCATTCGCAGGTATTCTTCCAGTTCCACGTCAATTATTACAAGATACTGATACATCTCTTATGTCATTCTTAGCACGTTTTATTGCTAAAAAATCATTGTTCACTCGTAACTCTCAAATTTTAGCAATCCTTAACGGATTAACAAAACGTACTAAAGACATTGTGTATACAGATGATTTAAAAGCTATCTTGAATAAAGAATTAGACGGTGTGTTCACTGCTGGTGCTAAAATCGTTACTAACCAAGACGGATTCAACTGGTTAGATACTTGCAAGGATGAAAAAGGTAACTACTTAATGCAACGCGATGTGACTTCTTCTACTGGATTCTCATTATTCGGACATGAAGTAGTAGTTGTTCCTAACTCTACATTAAAATCAACAGGTACAAAAGCGCCTGTATTCGTAGGTGACTTAAAAGAAGCTGTAATGTTATTCGACCGTGGTGAATATGAAGTGTTATCTACAGAAGTAGGTGGCGATGCATTCCGTCGTAACTCTCATGACATCCGTATTATCGACCGTTTCGATGTTCAACAATGGGATGTTGCAGCAGTTATTGCTACACAAATTGATGTATCAAAAGACCCTGCATTCCCTTCTACTGGTAAGAAAACACCAGCAGCTTAATTAGATAAAGGGGGTATAGATGTATGATTGTAACCCCACAAGAAATAGCAAGAATCCACAAGTATGATGAAGTAGAAGAACTCTCGTTTATCACTGATTTAATCAAAGGTGCGGAGTTCTTCTTATTTACTGCTGGAGCATATAAACCAACCAACCCACTGACTAAGGCTGTAATAGAATTAATCGTGGGTTTTTGGTTGGATAATCGGGAATCGAATTATACAGATTACATTAAAATTGGGCAGTTTCCGTTGGGTATGCAGTCGCTTATTTTATCGATTAAATACTCACAGGAAGAAAACAAAATGCCTGTGCAAGAATAGGTGGTGTGAATCATGAAAAAGGTAAGAGCAAATGATTTTAGACATCACATACAATTCTACGAGCAAAAGGACATTCCGAATGGTCGTGGATATGATACAGAATGGCTTCCAGTTTTTAAATTATGGTGCAGGGAAAAGGTCATCTTCCGTGAACAACTTGAATCTGTAATATCGGGAGGAAACACTTTAAAAGACCGTAAAGAACTGGAAACACGTTACACAACGAAATTGACTACTGAACATCGATTTAAATATAAAGATAAGATGTACGAGATTTCGATTGTGGGAGATTCAGTAGGTGATTGCAAGACGATACGTTTCTTAGGTGAAGCAATTGTGGACGGTGGTGCATAATGTCGGACAACTTAAACATAAAAGGTGTGGATGAATTAATAGCTAAACTACAAAACATCAGTGTAACGGTTGATAGAAACGTGAATCGGATTATCCGAGAAAGTTCAGAACCTTATATGGAAGCGTTGGAAAAGATTACACCTTATGATATTAGTGATAATCGTAGACATCCGCAACACGCTAAAGAACATATTGTTAGAACAAATGTAATTAGAAACGCTGATGGTGAACGAATTGTAAAAGTTGGTTACGATTCCGACGTAGGATGGTATATGTGGTTTTTGGAAAAAGGAACATACGAAAAAGGGAATACTAAAGGTATTGCTCCTAGACATTATGTTGAAAAAACCATTGAGAATACAAAAAATGAAGTAGCAAAAGTTCAAACTGAAGGTTTGCGTAGATTGATAGAAAGGTATACATGATGTTTGATTTAGAAATCGTAATACAAAAAGCTTTAACAACAAACAAAACTATTACTGATTATGTCGCAAAATCAAAACAAGGTTATCCGAATATCGGAGCAAACCGAACCCCACACGGGATATTCCCTCTGATTGAATATCATCAAATTATGGGGAATGATGAACTATTTTGCGATGATAAACTGTGGATACGCACTTATAGATTCCAGGTAGGTATTTATACCGAAAAATCAGATTATTATAAGGTGCAGGATGCGTTGGATAAGACAATGCGACAAATAGGATTTACATGCTATAACGACTATACCTATGCGGTGGATGACACAAAAGTTATCCATCGCATTTTTAGTTACACGATTAGTATTGATAATTCGAGATATAAACAACTATTAAAAAAA
>CAJPNA010000232.1 GCA_905371865.1 uncultured Carnobacterium sp. | reverse complement strand
ACATTTGACACACTTGGAACCTTCATCGGTACAGGTCGTAAAACGGGTATCTTCTCTGAAGAAGACGAACGTCAACTTGAAAATGGATCTGGATTCTCTTCTAAGATGGATAAAGCCTTATTCGCAGATGCGATTGGGACTTCTATAGGGGCCATCTTTGGGACTTCAAACACTACAACGTATGTTGAAAGTGCAGCCGGAATCGGAGCTGGTGGACGTACTGGTTTAACAGCAGTCGTAACAGCAGGTCTCTTCCTATTATCAACCTTATTAGCACCTTTCGTGGGCATCGTTCCTGCAGAAGCGACAGCACCGGCGTTAATTATCGTTGGGGTGATGATGCTTTCTTCATTCGCAGATGTGAAATGGGACGAATTGGACGAAGCGATTCCAGCATTCTTTGCCGGCATCTTCATGGCACTTTGCTACAGCATCTCTTACGGTATCGCAGCAGGATTCATCTTCTACTGCTTAGTGAAAGTGATTACTGGTAAATCAAAAGACATTCACCCAATCTTATGGGTCGCTACAGGATTATTCATCCTTAACTTCATTATCTTAGCTCTTTTATAAGAGTAAAAATCAGCTGATATTGAACTATGGCCGTAATAGGGCACCTAAGTATTTTTGCTTAGGTGCTTTTCCTTTTATTTCATGATAGGATAGAGGAGACAGAAAGGGAGTTGACTATGACAGAACAAACAACTGAAATCACTGCTTACGAGCGTTCCGTAGCGCTTGTGAAGGCAGAACTCACTCAATATAAACCAAAACAAATCGATACGGTATTAGGCCTCTTGCAAGATGGCAACACAGTACCGTTTATTGCGCGTTATCGTAAAGACCAAACCGGTTCTTTAGATGAAGTGCAAATTCGTGAAATCGAAGAACGCCAACGTTATTTGGAAAACTTCGAAAAACGGAAAGAAGAAATTAGCCGTCTTATTGACGAACAAGGCAAACTCACACCAGAGATTACGGCTGCATTAAGCAAGGCGACAACATTAACGGCGTTAGAAGATATTTATCGTCCGTATAAACAAAAACGCCGCACGAAGGCAACGATTGCCAAAGAAGCCGGACTAGAGCCCTTCGCGTTATGGTTACTTATGACGACGAAGGATTCTGTAGAAGAAAAAGCAGCAACCTTTATCAATGAAGAAAAAGCGATTTTGACGGTCGAAGATGCGATTAACGGTGCCGTAGAAATTATTGCCGAATGGATTTCTGATGAAGCAAAATACCGTAAACAATTACGTCAATTTACGCAAAAGAACGGTGTCGTGAAGTCTGTCGTGAAGAAGGAAGAGCTCGACGAGAAGAAAGTCTACGAAATGTATTACGACTACGAAGAGCCTGTGAAATCCATCGTTCCTCACCGCGTGCTTGCTCTTAATCGTGCAGAAAAAGAAGATGTAGTTCGTGTGACGATTGAAGTCGATGTGACAAATCCTCTTACAAAGATTAAAGAAGAGAAAATCAAAAATCCTTCTTCACCGTCAGCTGCGATTGTTGAAGACGCAATTGAAGAAAGCTACAAACGATTCATCGGACCAGCGATTGAACGCGAAATCCGAAATGAATTAAGTGAAAAGGCGCAAACACAAGCCATCGCTATTTTCGGGGAGAACTTGAAGAATCTATTACTACAAGCACCAATGAAGGGCCAAGTGATCCTAGGCCTCGACCCAGCGTACCGTACAGGTTGTAAATTAGCGGTTATTGACGAAACAGGGAAAGTACTTGGTAAATCTGTAATTTACCCTCACGTAGGAGCTTCAGAAGCCAAACGTGCTCAAGCAGGCGGACAATTCCGTCACATCGTGGAACAATACGGAGTGACACTTGTGGCGATTGGAAATGGAACGGCTAGCCGTGAGTCTGAACAATTCGTGGCAGAACAATTACGACAAATCCCTCGTAAGGTTGTGTACACCATCGTCAGCGAAGCAGGGGCCTCTGTTTATTCTGCCAGCGATATTGCGCGTCAAGAATTCCCAGATTACCAAGTTGAAGAGCGTTCGGCAGTCAGCATCGCTCGTCGCTTGCAAGACCCACTAGCAGAATTGGTTAAAATCGATCCAAAAGCCGTTGGAGTTGGACAATACCAACATGATGTGCCAGAAAAACAATTAGATGAGCAGTTAGACTTTGTCGTTGAAACAGCTGTGAACAAGGTTGGGGTAAATGTGAATACGGCTAGTGCCGCTCTCCTAGAGCATATTGCCGGATTAACGAAGACAACAGCGTCAAACGTGGTCGCTTTTCGTGACGAAAACGGCAAGTTCACAAACCGTACGCAATTGAAGAAAGTACCTCGCTTAGGACCGAAAGCTTACGAGCAAGCCGTTGGGTTCTTACGAATCATTGATGGAACGAACCCATTTGACGGTACCGACATTCACCCAGAGTCTTATGATGTCGCTAAGGCCATTTTGAAAAAAGCCAATGCTGAAAAATTAGCGCTTGGTTCACCAGAGTTGGAAGAAGCTCTTAAAGGATTGAATACTAAAGCGTTGAAAGAAGAATTTGGCATCGGACAAGAAACGTTGGAATTAGTGCTGGATGGATTGTTGAAACCAGGGCGTGACCCACGTGAAGAAGTGGCAGGACCAATCTTACGTAGCGATGTCTTGAAGATGGAAGACTTACAAGTAGGAATGGAACTCGAAGGAACAGTTCG
>CAJPNA010000231.1 GCA_905371865.1 uncultured Carnobacterium sp. | reverse complement strand
CAATAAGGACAGTGTAGGAGTCGAACCCACATCTTAAGTTCCGTAGACTTGCGTTTTGTTCGTTAAACTAACCGTCCATTTTAAAAATGACAGATTGTACAGGACTCGAACCCGTAACGACGAGGTAGAAGCTCGTTGTTTTTTCCAGTTAAACTAACAATCTATTCTGATACACAGTACGGGATTTGAACCCGTGCTACAGCTGTGAAAGAGCTGTGACCTAACCGCTAGTCGAACGATGTAAAATTTTACGGTCTCAACGGGAATTGAACCCGTGACTCTGATTTGACAGAACAGTATGATAACCACTTCACCATGAGACCAAATTAATATTTAAAATGCAGATGGAGAGACTCGAACTCTCACGCCAATGGCACTAGATTCTAAGTCTAGCGTGTCTGCCAATTCCACCACATCCACTGAATTAAAAGGTGCTATGGGACTTGAACCCACTTAGACGGTTGTGTTAAGCACTTACACCACGAGTCAATAAGTTGACCCGACTGGACTCCAACCATCATCTCTCGTCATGTTTTTCCAATCAAACAGCACCTCAACACGCATGCATCCGTGTTTGTTGTACAATACGAACTGTAGGACTTGAACCTACGACATCCGGCTTGTAAAACCGACGCTCTCCCAACTGAGCTAAATTCGTATAAACTGACTCTGCAAGATTCGAACTTGCGACAGCTCGGTTAACAGCCGAGAGTTCTACCACTGAACTAAGAGTCATGAAATTTAGACGAGTGGATTCGAACCACTGCTACATAGATTCAAAGTCTATTGCCTTACCAGCTTGGCTACATCTCATTAATTATTGAGTCTCACCTTTATCTAAACTACGAATATTTGAGTGGACTCACAACCATATGGTTTCACATCCTTGATGTTCGATGACCACAAGGCTTATTGACAGAGTGGGATTTGAACTGTAACTAAAACCACTAAATTTTTAAAAATCAGTGTCTAGATTAATTCTAGAGTTTTTCAACTCAAGGTCTTACAGTTGACCTATTCCATATAAACTCATCTCATTTCAGCTCGTAGCTACACAATAAGAACTGTTGCCTATACTTCTATTTAAAACATAACCTTAAAGGGAAATGCGCAACTGTCTTGCGTTACTACATCTGTATAAGGTCGAATATTCAAAGATTTTATATGGTATCTTTGTAACCTTGACCACGTCTTGCAATTACATACGAAGCTCCGACATGGACGTTTAGCTTCATAGTTGGACAATACTTTTGCTTAGCCAACCAAGATGTCCAAGCTGGGTTGACTTTGATTAAATTTACATTATTTCTATAAGTGACACTCCCAATTGCGTCACTAAATTGACTATAAGCCAAGGAATGTAGCATGTCGTTATACTTCTTACCTTGTTTGGTTTCAGTTTTTGATTTTTTCGTCACAAAATCAAGATTCTCGATACAAACATCTTTACCAGTTTGAATTGACAATCTCATTACATGATTCGCAATACACTGTAAATCAGTTTTAGTTTTGTTTCCAGACTTAAACCGATATGGTAGAAGTTGTGTTTGTAACAAATGACCGTATTTATTAGTCTCTGATAAAGTAACAAATCCTTTGTTGAAATCTAACCCGATTGTCCCATTGTTGGAACGTGTAATAATATTACCTACATCCACTTGAATCTCAAATGTACAATAAAGATAATATCGACCATTTTTCTTAATGATTTTATAAGATAACGGACTAGACTTAGATTTCAAAATCGAAACAATCTTATCCTTATGATAATTGAAATAAACTTTACCATAAGCATATCTATTGTCACCTCTAGCCGACTTATATCCACCAAAATCCTTACGTAATTGAATCGAAAATTGATTGTTCTTTCGATTATACTCCAACTGTAGGATTTGATTACAAGATGTTTCTACTTTAGCACCTACAAATAACATTTGCATGTCTCGTTGTTCAACAAAACGTTCGTAATCCTGTTTTAGTAGTTGTTTTGTGCCAAAACAAAGTTTAAATTTACCAGATTCCAACTGATAATTCAAATTATTTAATTTCTGTTTCAATTGGTTCAACTTTGCCTTTTTAGTAACAATTTTTCGTCGTAGATTTCTTTGCTCAATCAATGAAATAAATCCACCTTCTTGAAGTCTAGTTGAATTGCAATTTCGTCGGTTAACTAATTTCGGAATAACTACATGTTCGAGATTCATGATTTTACGTTCTAATTGTTTTCTCTCGTACTCTTTTAATCCTTTAATGGTGTTGTAACGTCCTTGAGCATCAGATATAATAGAGTTAGCTGTTCGCTTAACAATACCATATTTATTTTGAAGATACGTATTCTGTTGCGATTTATTAAAACCATCATGTTTAATGTCGTAAAAAGTTTCACGCATTGCTCTTGCATAGTCACTACTAAAAGATTCTACATATTCAATTATATCATGATTGTTCTTTTCATGCAGTTGTGTTACCACTGTGAATTTACGCTTTTGCATTACGAATCCTTTCTATTCTATAACATCTCTAAATGAAATATTTTTTCTCAACTACAGAGATTTGAATAAGTCCACCAAACCTATAGGTTCTTACATCCTTGAACTACTTTACATAGCAAGGTTTAAGGATAGAGTGAGATTCGAACTCACGGACGCCCTCTCGGACGCCTCCGGTTTTCAAGACCGGTGCAATAAACC
>CAJPNA010000230.1 GCA_905371865.1 uncultured Carnobacterium sp. | reverse complement strand
GACACTCCTCAATAGTCGAAGTTGTTCGAACAGCTTCCTTCAAGCGATTCTCGATTCCTTCTTCCATTTGATAAATGGCACGTAGTTCTTCGTCAGTACTTCTTAAGACGATACTCTTCAAGATTGGCCAATAAGAACTCCAATCGTTTTTGTACTCTTCTTTATCGAAACATACATAGGATAGTTGTTCTACCAACACTTTCTCCTGGCGATTCTCTTTCAGAGCTTTTCGTAAGGCTGTTCCACTAGCGAAAGTTGCCTCTTCTAACGTATCATCCAAATGTCCGCTTCCTACTCGTGTGATAGGAACCAGCTGCATTGGAATTTCTGCCTCAGAATTATAAACAGCATATGCTAATCCTAACTGTTGGTTTGGAGACTGCAACGCTTGGGCTAATGCACTCTTTTCCCCAAGCTCTTTCACAGCAAGTTGTGTTAATTGGCTTGCAAACGTTAGTGAACGATTCTGTTCGACAAAACTGCTGATTTCTTTTTCAACGGCATTTCGCTGAGATACCGCCTCTTCAAAAAACGACTTATCCCCATTTTCACATCCAAATGCTAAATAGTGACAACCTACCTTTTGTAAGATTTCAACTGCGCCCTTTGCAAAACGGTCTGTTGACTGACAGCTCACTGCAGTTGGCATCTCAATCACGACGTCTGCTCCATTTTGTAGCGCGACTCTTGCGCGACTCCATTTTTGTTCGATTGCAGGTTCACCACGTTGCACCCAATTACCGCTCATCACGACAACAATAACATCCGCACTCGTTTTTTTCCGTGCCTGTTCTAACAGATAAGCATGACCTTGATGAAATGGATTAAATTCTGCGATTACTCCACATATCTTCATACGCAAGCCTCATTTCACCGCTTGGAAGAACCAACGCGGACTCGTTTCTTGGACTTCGCTTCTTCCAAAGTCAGCCGTCACCTTAATATCGGTAAAACCGACCGTCTCTAGTGCGGCTTCAACCATTTCAATTGGGAAAGTTTGTTCTTCATGCACTTCTTGAAAATGCTCATATAGGTTGCCATCTTCTTGTTTAATATACATATCGATGACGTGTTCCACGCTACCTGGCTCATCCAATTCATAGCTTTGCCAGAGAAAAGCAAAATCATCTTCCACAAAATGATATTGGTATCCAGGGAAAATTTCTTGCATTTGATACAGTGAATGAACATCGAAGAGGAAAATTCCACCCTCTTCTAAATGGTCGTACACCGCTTCAAATACCGAAACGACATCTTCAAAATCTGTTAAATAACAGAGTGAATCTGAAAACAGCGTTACTGCATCGGTTGTCGGTACATCTTCCAATACTCGCATATCCGCTTGAAGCCATTTGATAGGTTTACCTTGTGCTTTCTTTTTAGCAATCTCTAACATATTCTTGGATAAATCAACGCCAATCACTTCGAATCCTTTATCGTCCAGTCGCATGGATACTTCACCAGTCCCACAAGCAAGTTCCATCACTTTACGAACGGGTCTTTTGGCACTATGCGAAAAAGAACGAACCGCATAGTCCGTCCATTCATCGTAGAGTTTTTGATCCATCACTTGGTCATATACATGAGCAAATTTTTGATAGTTCATTAGTTTTCACTCACAATATTCACGATTGGTGCATCGCTCCATAATTTTTCTAAATTATAGAATTCGCGATCAGCATAATAGAATACATGGACAATGACATCATTTAAGTCCATTAAAATCCATTTGCCACCATCTTTACCTTCGATACTTCTTACTTCGAAGCCTTCTTTTTCAACCGCTTCTTCAACCGCATCGACAATCGCTTGTACTTGTTTTTCGTTTTTACCGTGCGTAATTACAAAGTACTCTGCAACAGGTGTAAGACTGGCTACATCTAGTGCAACCACTTCTTGTGCTAACTTGTCTTCACAAGCATCTAAAACAACTTGTAATAATTTTTTACTGGTATATTCCATTCTATTCTCCTTTTCTTTGTTTCAAATAATGATTATAAACTTCTATTGTTTTTGAAAAAATAGGCACTTCTTTTTCCAATAAAAATTCCAATGTATGCTTCAATAAATAAAAGACCACATCATCAATATTCTTCGTAGCGATTTCTCTTGCAACATCCACACCTGGATAATCTCTTCCATCTTCGATTGCATCTGCCACAAAGAGACACTTAGAAAGAAGACTCATTTGAAGCCCTCCAATTGTATGCTCACGAATGGCATCTAACAGCGCTTCGTCTTTTAGCCCGCATAAATTTGAAATTAAATACGCTCCAATCGGCCCGTGTAGAATTTCAGAACCTTCATGATGATACATTTCAGGAAGTCCAATTTCTTTGGCAAGAGCTTGCTGTTTTTCCACTGGGATTTCTTTAGCATAATCATGCGCTAATCCCACAAAAGAAGCAGCCTTCTCATCGACGCCGTAAAACTTTGCTAATTCCAATATTTTTCGTTCGACACGCAGGCAGTGTTGATATCTCTTGTCGCTCATATTTGACTGGACATGAGACAACAACTCTTCTCTTGTCATTGTGGTATAAGGTTCAAAGCTCTTTACTTCGCTCATTCTAAATACAACCCCTTTTCTGCGATATAGGCTTCCACTAATTCTGGTACCAAATATTTAATACTTTGTTGGAACAGAACATTTTTACGGATTTGTGTCGAACTAATATCCATCTTCGGTGCTGTAATC
>CAJPNA010000229.1 GCA_905371865.1 uncultured Carnobacterium sp. | reverse complement strand
GATAAAAACAATAATTTAGACAGAGATACTAATACTTGACCATTTTCAATACGAGCGAGTTGACGAATAGTTAGTTCAGATTCATCCCCACAAACATCTGCTTGAGTCAAGTTTTTATTAAGACGAGCCATTCGAATGTTATTGCCAATTTTCAATTTTAGTTCGGCATCTTTATCCTCAATAGTCATATTAAACTCCTAAACTTCTTATCTACCAATATTATATCATGAAATTAACTAACAAGTGGTGGTTAGATATTTACCACCCCCTCTAAAATTTATTTATCGATACGCTTCTTATCAAGACGTGCAAGCAGTTCTTGCTTTTGGGCTTCAAGGTTAGCCCGTCCTTGCTCAATTTCTGCACGTCTTTGGGCGATTTCTGCTTGCGCCTCAGGAGTTTCAAAAGTTCCTTGCGACTTGTGAAACTCTTCTAACATATCTATAATTTTTGGGTCAAGCTTATTCACATAATCGGGATTGCTCCACTTTGGAACGTTGCTTTTACTTGTGGTTTGTTTTGTGCTTGATTTTGTTTTAGCAGTGCTTGAGTTTTCTTGTATGTCATTGTAATTGACTTTATAGAAAGATTCAGCTTGGCTTACTGTTTTAACACCATTGTCTGCCCACTCTCTCAAAATCTTTAGAGTGTAGTTGAAAGATCTAGCTTTTTTAGCTTTCTTAATTTCATCAGCAAGTTCAAGAACTTTTAAAGCTTCATCTCTATCAAAGGTTTTAGAAAGCTCTATAAATGCTTCTCTATTTTTAATGCTCATACTTGGGTATCTATTAAAGAATAAATCCAAATGACTAAACTCTTCAACTTCCTCTTCTTTAGCTTCGTTGATATTCTCAATAGTTTCAAGTTCAGGTAGTTCAAGTACATCAAACTCTTTTGATTCGTCAATAGAAGCCAATTTTACTGCTTCTTCATCTTGTTTAGCTTTTATTGCTTCTTCTAATTGTTTCGCTTCTTTATCTTTTTCAAGAGCCTTTTTGACAAGCTCTTTTTTGGCCTTAATAGCCGTATCAATAATGGTTTGGGCGTCGTTTTTGGTGCAACGTTCAATATCTTGTAGTTTTAGAGCCTCAACGTTTTTAGCATTCATTAAAGTAAGCTCGGCGTAAAGCTCATGAGCAAGTTTAATTTGCGCTTCTGTTGCTGGAATTTTAACCTTTTCTAGTGTCCAGTAGATTTTAACTCCAGTAATTTTCCGCCCCTCTTTGATAGGTTTATAAACAACTCCAACGCCTGCAAACTTATTGATTTTTTCGACTGCTGGCACTAAATGTTTTAGCTTGATATTACCAAAAGTCTGCATGGAAGCACCAACTGGATTTACTTCATTTCGTCGCAAAATATCAAGGATGGGGGTAATGTACTGATCCTTATATTTGATTTTAGTTGTATTAAAAACAAAGTGATAAACCCCTTGGTTGTAAGTGTATTGGGCAAAAATAAGCACCCCTTTCAACTTACCATTTTTAGGATCAGTCACCATTTGTTCATCAAACATTACAATGCTATTAGTTCCAACCTGCTCTATATCTTCAATAACACGAGTCGACCGCCCTTTTTTAAAATCTACAATATCCAAATAACGCTCAACGTCTTTTTTAGTAAAAGTTGAGGTGGCATAGCCATCTTCGTCAATATCATTATGTAGTAAAGCTAGAGAAAACAAAACATTCTGACTAAAACTCATTCTTTGAGATAGATTGGTGAAAAGGAAATTTTTACTTTTCACTAACTGGCCTGTTTCAATGTTAGAGACCAAAGAATTATCGTCTTTCTTAACTAATTCGTTCATTTACCGCTCCTTTCTTCATTCTACACATCGATTATATCACTTTCATTTTTTAATTACAACTATTTTTCGAAAAAGTAATAGTTGAGTGTGGAAATGGTAATAATAAAGTGTGGAAATGGTAATAATAAAGTGTGTATTTGGTAATAGTTAGAATTCAAAAAATACCCATGAACCCTTGGGGCAGTAAGCGAAAGGGTGGTTTTGTTGCGCTACTACGTATACCTATTACCTATTACCTATTACATACTGATAGAAGAGGAGGAGGAAGAAGGGATCTTCCTAATATGAAATGTCTGTTTAGGGAGGAATCTATCCAATATAGATTCACTAATTAAAAAAGTCAGTCTACTAATCTATACTAGCTACGCCACCTACTCTATCTAAATCAATAGACTTTCCCACGATTGGCTAACAAGGCTACGCCTTTCTCTCCTTCTCTTTATGACTTATCTATCATACAAACAATACAAATACTAGAACGAAAAGCCCTCTTTGCCAACTACTAGACCTGCTTCAAACATTACAATCGATTTTGACCCTCAATTTCCTTATTCAAATCAATCAAATCAGAACTTCAATATAAAATCGATATATAATACCACCTTTACAAAACAACTTCATTTTCTAAAGAAATAGCTTATGAAATTAGCCCTATTTTTGCATTCTACATAAATAGGGCTCTAGGAGCCGAATTTAACCCCATTTTGCCACCTTAAACAAAATACCATATAAATATACCCCCTACCACTTAAAACGCCACAGAAGCCATTCTGACGCCTCTGGAGCCTACATCTAGCTTGCTGCTTCCCCCGGATCATCCACTCACTAAAAAGCCAAAACTACCACCAAATGCCCACGAATCTAGTAAAATCAACGCTTCCATCCACTTTCTCATCTGCAAAAAACACAACCTAACCAC
>CAJPNA010000228.1 GCA_905371865.1 uncultured Carnobacterium sp. | reverse complement strand
ATACTAAATTTCGTGAATTAGCTTTAATTGCAGTCATCGGTATTCTAATACTGGCTGGTTCTAAGATTTCTGACTTACAATCTTCTAAAAATTCAGAAAACCAATACTCTGGAGCCCTTCGTTTTGTAGAAACGATTGCAGCTGATTTACATGTCAATAAAGAAGACATTTATATTAATACGGAAGCTGCAAAAGATGGTGCCATTGTAAAAGTTGGCGATCAATTCTATCGAGTTTTAACAGGAGATAGCCCTGAACATTACCTACTCGAAAAAATGGAATTAAAAAATCCAAAGGTGACAATTAAGGAGGCTGAATAAGTTGAACTTTTCATATATCGACGTCGCAATCAAACTTGCACTTGGTCTATTATCATTAATTATTGTTATTAACTATACAGGAAAAGGTAATTTAGCACCAACTTCAGCGAGTGATCAAGTTCAAAACTATGTACTCGGGGGAATTCTCGGGGGTGTGATTTATAATCCATCCATTACCATCTTACAATACTGCATCATCTTATTAATTTGGTTTGCGTTAGTACTAACCCTTCGCTGGGTAAAAACAAATAATCGTACAGTGAAGAAGATGCTTGACGGTGAACCTTTACAATTAATTAAACATGGGAAAATTGATGTTGAAAATGTTCGCCTAGCCGGTCTAACGGCACAAGAAGTAGCCTTTAAATTACGTGCCCAAGGAGTCTACTCCATTCATGATGTAAAAAGTGCCATTTTAGAGCAAAATGGACAATTAATTCTTACGAAAGCTGGAGAAGAAAATCCAAAATATCCCCTCATTACAGATGGAGTTATTCAACATAACATTTTAGAAGTTATTGATAAAACTGAAGAATGGGTGATGGAACAACTTGCTGCCCAAGATATTCAAGATCCTTCTGAAGTATTCCTTGCAGAATACAATAACGGTCAATTGACGGTTGTAAAATATTAATTGAAGTCAACAAAAAAAGCGCCTTTACAAGGCGCTTTTTTGTCGCATTAATCTGTTAGATTTTCAACAAAACGTTGGAAAATCGTTAATAGAATGCTCACTACTAAGGTGATGAGTGGACTCGAAAATGAGAATCCAGGTCCGACAAACCATGATGTAATACTTAACATCATCGCATTTAACACAAAGCTAAAGCATCCAAACGTTACAATCGTTACTGGTAATGTTAAAAGGAATAGAATCGGTTTAACAAATAAGTTTAGTACCGCAAGAACGATACTTGCAACAAGCGCTGCCACCCAGTTTGTAACGATAAATTGTGGAACAAACCA
The DNA here is from genome assembly GCA_905371865.1 of uncultured Carnobacterium sp. Lineage (GTDB taxonomy): Bacteria > Bacillota > Bacilli > Lactobacillales > Aerococcaceae > Granulicatella. The sequence goes on along the minus strand of CAJPNA010000228.1, from coordinate 1,448 downwards.
TGCAATTACCAAAAATCCTAAAGTATTAATGGCAATTTTTTTAGTAAATGACACTAAAAATCACTCCAATCATCATTATCCTCATCTTCTACTTTTCGAGCAGTTTTACGAGGACGATTATTTCTAGAAGTATAGTAGTAAGTATCTTGTCGATTATGGCGACGGTACTCAGAACCCCCTTCTGGAATTATGATAGCTAGTAATATATAGAGGAAGATTGGAAAACCTGTCCAACAAAAAATCAAGAATAGAACACGAACAATTGTTGGATCTACTTCAAAGTATTCTGCAATTCCTCCCATTACTCCACAAAAAATTCGGTTATTTCTGGATCTTCTTAACTTTTTCATTTTATTTAACCCTCTTTCTTACTATCTGCCTTTGATTGTAGCTGATTTACATGAATATTACCAGTTGTTGTTTCTGCAACTACTTGTGGCATAAATTCTTTTTGCTTACAAATCACTGCTGTTCTTTCTGTTAAATCTTTTCTTTGTTTAATGACTTCAAAGATAGTTTCATCAAAGTGGAGACTTCCTAGAGACGTTTCTAAATGCGCTTCTAATCCTAATTCTTCTGCCAAACTAATTTTTACATTCCCATTTGCAGTTTCAACATCCACTTTTTTTGTTAGTGGACTAGTAATTTCTACCTTAATATTTCCGTTTACCGTCTCCATTTTAGCTCCACGGAAATCTCCTTCTAAGCGAATATTTCCGTTTACCGTTTCAGAAACGATATCTTTAAAAGCTAATTGTTCATATTTTAGGTTCCCGTTGACAATTTCAGACTCTAATAGAACCCCTGTGACATCTTTTAGGAAAATATTTCCGTTATCACTTTCTAAGTAATAATCTTTCCCCTTTAACTCTTTTAGATGAAGAGTTGTGTTTAAGCCTTTCATCGAAATATAATCGTATTCTTTTTCAGGTAATGAGATTGTCCAATCACAATAAACTTGTTTACTTAAGCTCTTAATAAAGATAGTATCTTCATGTACTTCTACTTTCACGCGGTCTCTAACATAAGATTCTGCATCGAAATACTCTTCGTCTTGGGAAGCTACTCGGCATTCCCCTTCAATCGTCATTTCATTTCCAGGAACCGACTTCACGCGTAAGATTCCATTTGCGACCTTAAAATCTAGGATACTTGCTTCATCGATGACTTGATGGAAATGATACGGAACTTTCTTTCCATTTTTTGCTTGGGCATAAGGTCTATTTACTTCTACAGAGTTCATGACCGATTGAACAGTGGTTGCGATTGAATCTGTAAATTTGGCAGCCCATGCAGTAATACTTCCTGCTGTTTTTCTTGTTTTTTCTTCCCAGTCAGTTTCTTGGACTTTCTTCTTCGCTTTTTGAAATGTTTCTTCCCATTCTTCTTTTTTCTTTGCTTTCATTTTTTCATCAGCCATTTTCTTTTCTTGAAGTAAACTCTTATAT
>CAJPNA010000227.1 GCA_905371865.1 uncultured Carnobacterium sp. | reverse complement strand
TCTTAACTTAAGTTTATTTTTGGTTATGCTGTTCCTAGCAAAATATATTAATGATTTATTTTTCTTAGGCATTCTTAAATTTCGAAGGTATCATCATTTTTGTGCGTATTCACTTACAAATACTTCGGCACTTTTTGCCATTTTGTGGTATCCTATGTAAAGAAAAAATGAAAGAAAGTAGTAGCACCATGAAGAAAATCATCGTTATCAATACTGGTGGTACGATTGCCATGAGCGAAGATCGCTCAACGGGCAGCGTAACCCCAACAGGAACAAACCCATTAACAAATTCAGATACTCTTTTTGCGCCTATCGCAAGTGTCGTTGTAGAGGACTTATTTAACTTACCATCCCCACATATGACGGAAGAAAAAATGTTGGAAGTTCAAAAGAGAATCGTCCAAGCACAAAAGGATGGTTTTGACGGAGCTGTGGTCACTCACGGAACGGATACTTTAGAGGAAACAGCGTATTTCTTAGAGTTAACAACAGATGGAACCTTCCCGATTGTATTGACCGGAGCGATGCGTTCTAGCAATGAAATCGGAGCGGACGGGCTCGCAAACTTACGCAGTGCCATTATTACGGTAACGAGTCCAGAGAGTGTGGATAAGGGCGTTCTTGTTGTAATGAACGATGAAGTCCATGCGGCGACGTATGTGACAAAGACTCATACTACAAACGTAGCGACTTTCCAGACACCAACCTTTGGACCGCTTGGCTTAGTGTCAAAGAGTGAAGTCATTTACTTCCAAAAATTCTTACATCATGAATATTATCCAGTGAAAGAACTCGTGGATAAAGTATACTTACTGAAGGCGTATGCCGGTATGGATTCGATGTTATTTGATGCGATTGCCGATTCAGATGCTAATGGATTAGTCATTGAAGCTCTTGGTGCAGGGAATCTTCCACCGATGGTCCTTCCTGGGTTGCAACGTTGCTTGGATAAAGGAATTCCGGTCGTGCTTGTATCCCGTGCATTTAACGGTGTAACGTACGATGTATATAATTATTCAGGTGGGGGCAAACAGCTACGTGAAGCAGGAGTGATTTTCACAACTGGGCTGAGCGGACAAAAGGCTCGTGTGAAATTATCGGTGTTATTAAGCGCTCATGCGAATAGAGAAACAATCGTTAGAGCATTTCAAGTATAGGGAAGAGGAATAGAAATGGTTAGAAAAATAGGACGAGTGGTTCGTCAATATGAAGGAAAACCGATTATTTACGGCATGCCACTAGAAGAGCTAACAGCTTGGTTTGAAGCAAAAGGCGAAAAGAAATTCAGAGCAGGACAATTATGGGACTGGCTTTACCGCAAACGTGTAACCAGTTTTGAAGAAATGACAAACTTGCCAAAAACACTGATTGAAGAGTTACAAGAAGAGTTTACATTCCCAGTGTTAAACGAACGTATCAAACAACAATCAACAGACGGAACACGTAAATTCCTTTTTGAATTAGCAGATGGCCTCTTAATCGAAACGGTATTAATGCCACAGGAATACGGATTATCCATCTGTGTGACGACACAAGTAGGATGTAATATCGGATGTACTTTCTGTGCCAGCGGAATTATTGCAAAACAACGTGACCTTGTTGCTGGGGAAATCGTAGCGCAAGTAATGCACGTACAACGGACCTTAGACGAAGTGTCTCCTGGAGACCGCATTAGTCACATCGTTGTTATGGGAATTGGGGAACCATTCGATAACTATGATAACGTGATTAAATTCTTGAAAGTGGTCAACTCTGATAAAGGGCTTGGAATCGGAGCTCGTCATATCACTGTGTCTACCAGTGGTTTGGCTCCAAAAATTCGCGAGTTCGCAGACGAAGGATTACAAGTGAATCTTGCATTGTCACTTCATGCACCAGATAACGATACACGTTCTCGTATCATGCGTATCAACCGTAAATATCCAATCGAAGTCGTGATGGATGCCATTAATGAATATATTGCTAAAACAAATCGTCGTGTAACCTTCGAGTACATCATGCTCGATCACGTGAATGATTCGGTGGAACAAGCGCAACAATTGGCCGACCTTCTTGCGGATAAGAAACGTCTTTCATACGTAAACTTAATTCCTTATAACAAAGTTCGTGAACATGACCAATACGAACGAAGTGGAAAAGAACGAGTAGTCGCTTTCTACGATGTGTTGAAGAAAAATCACATCAACTGTGTCGTTCGTAAAGAATTCGGACATGATATCGAAGCAGCCTGCGGACAATTACGTTCAAGCCAAATGAAACGTGACCGCGCTGAGAAAACAAAAGCATAATAAAATAGATGAACCGCACCTGAATGGGTGTGGTTTTTTTGTGTAAAAATCAAACAATAGCAGATATTTTTATAGGATTTTGATTGAAAAATACTAAAAAACTCTATTTTTAAAAGAAAAATTTGCTATAATTTCAATAAAGGAAGCGGTAACAAATACAAAGTAATCCAATAAGGAAAGGAGTCGCTCGAATGCTAGAAGTTCATATTCAAAATTTTTCATATGGAGAAAAAGAGGTTCTAAATCAGATTGACTTGCATCTTCCACCGGCTCAGACTATTGGGCTAGTAGCACCAAATGGTGTAGGAAAATCTACGCTTATCCAAATAATATCTGGACATTTAAGAAATAACGGTATTTCGGTATCTTATCAAGGGAAGAATTATACAACTGACACATTATTTATGAGACAGCATATTGTGAAGATGCCGGATCAATCTGAATTATACGA
>CAJPNA010000226.1 GCA_905371865.1 uncultured Carnobacterium sp. | reverse complement strand
TTATGCCCAGAAGCTGTTAAGTAGTCGATACCATCAACATTAATTTCTTCTTGTGCAAAGGCTTGAACGGCATCTGTATGGAAATAAGTAGGAGTTTCCTTTAACAGAGCTGCAATTTCTTCGATTGGAAAGCGGGCACCTGTTTCATTATTAACGGTCATGATAGAAACAAGACGAGTATCCTCTCTAAGAGCTTTTTCAACCGCTGACACATCAATACTTCCCTCTCTATTCGGAGCTAAATATGTTACATCAAAACCTTCCTGTTCTAGAAACTCAGCTGATTTACGAACAGATGGATGCTCCACTGCAGAAACAATAATATGGCCTTTTTCTTTTTCAAAATGTTTTCGAATACTTTCAAATACTAAGTTATTTCCTTCAGAACCTGAACTAGTAAAGATAACGGCATCGTGTGGAGAGGCTTGTAGTTCTTTTAAAATAGCTTTTCTCACGCGTTCGATTTTTTGTTTCTGTTCACGACCAATGCGATACACACTAGATGGATTTCCAAAAGAAGCCATTTCCTTTGTAATCACTTTTAACACTTCCGAATGAACCGGTGTTGTTGCTGCATAATCTAAGTAATTCACCATTTATTCTCCTCACTTTCAAACAATACTATTATACGGAATGTCTATTTATTGTCCTAATAAGTTGTTTTAATCTTTCCTATTATATCATTCTTTTAACTTATGATACACTAAACATAAAGAAATATAAGGAGGAGCTTAAATGAACCACCAACCGCTCGCTTACCGCATGCGACCTCGTACGATTGAAGAAGTGATTGGTCAAGAGCATCTTGTCTCTCCTGGAAAAATTATCAATCGCATGGTTGTGGCTAAACAATTATCATCTATGATTTTATATGGACCTCCGGGAACTGGAAAAACCAGTATTGCAAGTGCTATTAGCGGTAGTACGAAAATTACCTTTAGACAACTAAATGCAGCAACCGATACAAAAAAAGATTTACAAATTGTTGCTGAAGAAGCAAAGATGTCGGGTAGTGTTATTTTACTACTTGACGAAATTCACCGACTCGATAAAACAAAACAAGACTTTTTATTACCGCATTTAGAAAACGGTCGAATTATTTTAGTCGGTGCTACAACTGAGAACCCATATATTTCGATTAATCCAGCGATTCGTAGTCGTACACAAATTTTCGAACTCAAACCACTCTCTTCAGATGATATTAAAAAAGCACTCTTAAAGGCTATCAAAGATGAAGAACGCGGATTAGGAAAACTCAATTTAAACATCTCAGAAGAAGCCTTAAATCACTTTGCAAGTACTACCAACGGTGACGTTAGAAGTGCCCTAAACGCACTTGAACTAGCGGCAAAGTCTACTGAACCTGGTGAAGATGGGATAATTCATATTACGATCCAAATCGCTGAAGAATGCATCCAAAGAAAGGCACTCTCCTACGATAAGGACGGAGATCACCATTACGATGTCATCTCTGCTCTTCAAAAATCCATTCGCGGTTCAGATGTAAATGCTGCTTTGCATTACGCTGCTCGTTTAATAGAAGCCGGAGATCTAACAAGTTTAATGAGACGTCTTTTAGTCATTGCTTACGAAGATATTGGACTAGGAAATCCTCAAGGAGCTTCTCGCGCAGTATCAGCAGTTCAAGCTGCAGAGCGTCTAGGTTTGCCAGAGGCACGAATCCCACTAGCAAATGCCATTATCGAACTAGCCCTTTCACCGAAATCAAACACCGCTATCCGTTCGATTGATAGTGCCTTATCGGATGTTCGAAAAGGTCGTGCAATAAGTATTCCAAACTACTTAAAAGATGCTCATTATTCTGGTGCTTCAAAATTAGGACGTGGCATTGGATATAAATATCCTCATGACTATCCAGGACATTTTGTAAAGCAACAATACTTGCCAGATGCTCTTAAAAATGAGGAATATTTTAAGGCAGAACCAACCTCTTCCTACGAGGAAGCCTTGATGAAACAATACCAAAAGTATCGTCAAAATAATTAGTGATTTCTTAAGAAATCGGTACCAAAATTTTATTGCAATTCCCCTATTCATGTGCTACTATAATGACATAGAGATCTAAGATGTGCGCGGTATTTACTAAGTGTTGACCGAACAATTTACGACTTTTTAGGGATTCAGATTGATGTTACTGATAACAAGCCTTTTCACTTGGTAGTTAGGAAGTAATACATAGAAGCCCACCTGCTTTAGATGCGGGTTCAAACTAACAAATACATCAAACGGCATCGTTGGAAATCTATATAAAGTTATTAACTTTAGGCCACTCTTCGTGAGTGGTTTTTCTTTTACCTAAATTCCCATTTTCTTCCTTTTTGGTTCCCTTTTCATTCCCTTCATTTAGGTGTATAATAAGAGTATCAAGAATAAGGATGTGATTTTATGTTTCATGAATATGAAAAAATTCTCGTTCCAATTGATGGTTCAAAAGAAGCAAAACTAGCCTTTGACAAAGCCATTGAAGTTGCCAAACGAAATCATGCAAAGCTTGTATTATCTCATGTCATCGATACTCGTTCTCTTCAAACACCTACTGGATTTGAAGGAAATTTTTCAGATGAAATTCGTAAACAAGCCGAAAACTTATTTGCTGAATATGTTGATTATGCTAAATCTCATAACTTTACAGATGTTGAAACCGTACTTGAATATGGTTCGCCTAAAGTGGTCATTTCTAAACGACTGACAAAAGATTACAATATAGACCTTATCATGATGGGA
>CAJPNA010000225.1 GCA_905371865.1 uncultured Carnobacterium sp. | reverse complement strand
GGAATCCAAATTTCAATAATTTTAATCCACTAGCACCAAACATGATTGGAATTCCCATGAAGAATGAAAATTCAGTAGCGATTGAACGACTTGTCCCAACAAGTAAACCACCAAGAATCGTTGATCCAGAACGGCTTGTTCCAGGTACAAGAGCTAAACATTGGAAGAGTCCAATTTTGATAGCCGTCAAAATATCTAACTCTTTAAAGCTTTTAATTTTCGGTTCGACATTTTTGTGTTGTCTTTCGATGTAAATGAAAGCAACCCCATATACAATTAAAGCCAATGCGATAACGATTGGTTTATTAAAATAATCATCCATAAAGTCATCCAAAATGAATCCTAAAATAACGGCTGGGATACATCCGATAATTACTTTCTTCCAAAGATCAATAGTTTCAATGAATTCTTTACGTTTCTTATTTTTCGCAAATGGATTTAATTTGTTGAAATACACTAGTACAACCGCCATGATGGCTCCAAGTTGAATGACAACATTAAACATTTCTTGGAATTTAGCAGAAACGTCCAATTGAATAATCTCGTTTACTAAAATTAAATGACCTGTACTACTAATTGGTAGCCATTCAGTAACGCCTTCGATAATTCCTAAAATAATAGTTTTAATAATCTCTATAAGATTAAGCATTTTTCCACTCCTTTATAAAATCTGATAACAACGATTATACTTCTTTCTGATTGTGATTAGCAACGATTTTATAAAAATTTTGAAATATTTTTCATATAATAAGAGTTTAAACAGTTGGAATCACACAAACCACTTCAGGAGCGTAGAAATCTTTTTGAAGTAATGAAAGTTTGCCTGTTGCTTTATCACGTTTAAATAAGGTTAAGTTATCAGATTCTTGGTGTCCTACAACGATATAATTTTCATCAGAACTTAAATGAAAATCTCTTGGAATTAAACCGTAGCTATCGATTGTTTGTACGTGTTGCAGAAGTCCAGTTCCTTTATTAATGGAGAAAGTAAAAATTGCATCAAATCCACGATTAGAAGCATAGAGAAAATCTCCCTCGTTTGTAATATGGATGGCTCCTCCCCAAGCTTGTTGATTTTCATTGGTCAAGGCAATTTTGTCTAGGTTTGTAAATATTCCATTTTCTTTATTATAAGAGAGGACTTCGATAGTTGCATCGAGTTCACAAATCAGATAAGCGATAGGAAGCGCTGGATGGAAGGATAGATGACGAGGACCGCTCCCTTCTTTTGTTTTATATTGTGCGACTTCTTCTAATCCGTCTTCTGTACGTTTGTAAGTAAATACAGTATCGATTCCAAGGTCACAAACTATAATCCATTTTTCGTCTGGTGTGTAGTCAGTGTAGTGAACATGTGGAGAACTTTGGTTTACGTGAATACTTGAACCAGTGTGAACTTTTTTATCGATTGCAGTAAAATTCTTTGATTCTTTATCATAGTGATATAATTCAACGAATCCTCCATGATAGTTGGCAGTCAGTACATCTCTTGTTTTTTCGTTATAACGAATATAGCAAGGCACTGCTTGCTGGTCATTATAACTTACAAAGGTTTCTAGTGGAGAAACTTGTGCATTATTTGCTGAAATACCGCAGAATTCTTCTGCTTTTCCTACTGCGAATAATAATTGGTCATCCTTCGCGTAAGAGAGATAAGTTGGATTATCGATAGTTGCTTCTAATATAAGAGATTCTAGTTGTTCGGTTTCTTTATTGAGAGTTACAGAGTATACTCCTTTACTAACTCGTTTTGTATATGTTCCTAAATAAAATTTTTCATTCATACGATTCCCTCCGAATCACAATATAGAATAATTATACAATTTTTTGTAAAATCTAATCAAATGTTAATCATAGATGCGAAAAATATGATACACTAGAGGAAAATGTGATAAGGAGGAATTTTATGAATAATAAACCTGAAAACCAGAAGAAAACATGGTTCTGGAAATGGTTTTTAGATAATCAATTAGTGACAGGATTGCTTATTTTATTATTGCTCCTTGTTAACTTGATTTTATTCTCGCAAACATCGTACTTATTGAATCCAATTAAAGGATTTATTTCGGCAGTCGGAGTTCCAGTTGCTTGTGGTGCAGTAGTGTACTACTTAGTAAAACCAATTTATGATGTTCTAGTGAACAAAAAGGTTCCAAAAGGAATTGCAATTCTAGGAGTATTGTTAGGTGTCGTGTTCGTATTTGTAATGATTGTGACAAGCTTAGTTCCGATTATTCAAAAGCAATTATTAGATTTAGTTTCTCAATTACCTTACTACTATCAAATTATTAGTGATCAAGTTGAAAAATTTATGCAATCAAGCTGGTTTACAGCGTTGCAAGAGCAATTTAACACGATTAATATGGATTTCATTCAATCGATAACAGAACGACTCAATGGTGTCTTAAACCTCACATTTAGTGGTATTGGGAGCGTCGTGGGAATCGTTGGTGAGATTGTAATTACACTTATGACTATGCCTGTTATTCTTTATTATTTATTGAAAGATGGAAATAAAGTCATTCCTTCGATTACGCGATTATTTCCAACTCGCTCTCAACATAAAATTAGCGTGATGCTACATGAAATGAACCAACAAGTCAGTTCATATATTCGTGGCCAAATCTTAGTTGCGATTTTTGTTGGGATTACTTATATGATTGGATATGCGATTATCGGATTACCATATGGAGTAACGATTGGGATGATTGCAGGACTATTAACGATTATCCCATATATTGGTTCAATTA
>CAJPNA010000224.1 GCA_905371865.1 uncultured Carnobacterium sp. | reverse complement strand
CAACTAGTATGGGGTTAATTCAATATGCTGCAAGCTTAGATGATGTTCACCGTATTGCACAAAAAGGAAAACCTGTTGTAGAACAACGTCCAGTACAAAGCGCTCCAAAAAGTGCACCTGTACAAACTCAACTAACAGCTCCAGTTCAACAACCTCAAGATGTAGAACAAGAAGCAAGCGGTGAAGAACAAGGGTTTGGAGCAAAAGTGAAGAACTTCTTTAAAATGTTTATTGACGAAAATTAAGAAGAAACCAAGGAGGAAATAAAATGGATTTCGAATTCGATACAAATTTAGATGGCGCAGTCATTAAAGTCATTGGTGTTGGTGGTGCTGGTAACAACGCTGTTAACCGTATGATTTCAGAAGGAGTACAAGGTGTAGAGTTCATCGTAGCAAACACTGATACTCAAGCTTTAAGAAATTCAGAAGCTGAAACTAAAATTCAATTAGGACCAAAATTAACGAAAGGTTTAGGGGCTGGATCATTACCTGATATCGGTCTAAAAGCTGCAGAAGAAAGTGAAGAACAAATTCGTGAAGCTTTAGTTGGAGCAGACTTAATTTTCGTTACTGCTGGTATGGGTGGTGGTACTGGTACAGGTGCTGCACCAGTTGTTGCTCGTATTGCAAAAGAATTAGGCGCATTAACAGTGGGTGTTGTTACACGTCCATTTAGCTTCGAAGGACCAAAACGTGGTCGTTTCGCTGCAGAAGGTGTTGCACAATTAAAAGCAAACGTAGATACATTAGTAACGATTTCAAATAATCGCTTATTAGAAATCGTTGATAAAAAGACTCCTATGTTAGAAGCTTTCCGTGAAGCTGATAATGTATTACGTCAAGGGGTACAAGGGATCTCCGATTTAATTACTGCACCTGGTTACGTTAACTTGGACTTCGCTGATGTGAAGACAGTGATGAAAGATCAAGGTTCAGCATTAATGGGGATTGGTGTTGCTAGCGGTGAAAACCGTACGGCAGAAGCTACAAAAAAAGCTATTTCTTCACCATTATTAGAAGTATCTATCGATGGAGCAGAACAAATCCTATTAAACATCACTGGTGGAGCAGACTTAACATTATTTGAAGCACAAGACGCTTCAGATATCGTTGCAGCAGCTTCAACAAGTGAAGTAAACATTATCTTTGGTACTTCAATCAATGAAAACTTGGGAGATGAAGTCATTGTTACTGTTATCGCAACAGGAATTGACGAGGAGCGTAAACACGAAAAAAAGTCAGTAACTCGCGCTAACCGTTCTCCATTTACAAGCAGTACTTCGAATCGTAAAGATTTAGGGAATAACCCTCAAACTTTCCAAGAGAAACAAGTACCTTCAAAACCACAAGTTGTTGAAGAAAAGAAAGCAGAAAAAGACTTGTTTGGTGATTGGGATATCCGTCGTGAAACTACAGTGCGTGATACTTCTTCATCAACTGATGCAGATTCACCATTTGCGCAAAGCAATTTTGTAGAAGCTCCTTCTGAGCCAAAACAAGCTGAAAATGATGGATTAGATACTCCGCCATTTTTCAGAAAAAGAAATAGAAATTAATGAGTATCATTAAACAGAATGTAAGTCGTATTATGAACTTGGTTGCATCTTCTTGTAACCAAGTTCATAGACTATCTACGGAAGTTTGTCCTATTGTTGTGACAAAAAATCGCTCTCAAGAAGAAGTTCAAGAGATGTATGATTTGAGTTTTCGACATTTTGCGGAGAATCGTGTTGAAAAACTACTTGAACGGCAGGAACAATTTCCCCAAGAGGATATTTTCTGGCATTTAATCGGTCCTTTGCAAAAGCGGAAAGTAAAACAAGTTATTAATCACATTGATTTATTTCATGCTCTCGATAGACTCTCTATTATGAATGAGATTGATAAACGGCTCGAGCAAACTTTGGACTGTCTGTTAGAAATAAATGTCTCTGGTGAAGAAACGAAACATGGTTTTTCACCTGAAGAGGCTTTTGTCGCATATAAAGAGAGTAAACAGTATGAAAAAATCCATATTGTTGGGCTAATGACGATGGCACCTTTTGAAGCAAGCGATGAAGAAATTCGCTTCTTTTTTTCGTGTTTAGCGCAATTAGCAAAAAAGATTGAAGAGAAGGAAAAACTATCACAACCGCTCCAGTTAAGTATGGGCATGAGTGGAGATTTTCCAATTGCTATTGAGTGTGGCGCAACATATATTCGAATTGGCACAAGTTGGTTTGAAACGGAGGAAGAATAATGGGATTCATGAATCGTGTAAAAAACTTTTTAAGTCCTGAAGATGATTATTATGAAGAAGACGATCAGATGGAATATGTTGAAGAGTCAGTAGAGAATACTCAGACTCCACTGAGTTCTAGATTGAATCCTTCGAATGTCGTTCCTTTCCAAAGCCCAGGAGTAAAGAAAACATCTAAAATTTATGTGATGGAGCCTAGCGTTTATTCTGAAGCGGAACGCATAGCAGATGCTCTCTTAAAAGGGGAAGCAGTACTCATCAACTTTAAACGAATGGAACCAAAAGATGCCAAACGTGTCATTGATTTTGTAGTAGGAGTGGCGTATGCTATTAACGGTGATGTTCAAAAAGTAAGAGATGAAATTTTTATCTGCTCACCAGCAAATTTTCAAGTACAAGGAAACTTTGACGAAGGAGCAGGAGATGCTTTTCGAAGTCCTGATTTTTAGAGGTAGATTATTATAGCAAGTGTACTAATTGAATAATTCACTTTTATTGTGTCAGTTTATGCAGTATTCTTA
>CAJPNA010000223.1 GCA_905371865.1 uncultured Carnobacterium sp. | reverse complement strand
TTCATCCCTGGTTTTACAGCTGCGATGGCTGTATCATGCGCTTTTTGAACGATATCATAGATTTCTTGATGGCGTGGATTTTTTTCCTGGCTATTTCCAAAGAAGACGGTACGTGTAATGTCACTTGCGTACCCATCTACCATTGTACCAAGGTCAAATAGAACCCATTCATTTTCTTTAAGGGTGCGGTCTCCAGGTTCACCGTGAGGATCTGCCGCGTGATCTCCAAAGAGCACCATGGTATCAAAGCTCATCTGAGAGACGCCGAGTTTTTTCATTTCAAATTCGATGATGGCTACCACTTCACGTTCGCTGATGCCTACTTTTAATGCGTTCTTTCCGATTTCAATCGCTTTGTCAGCAAAGGTTCCAGAGTAGACGAGTTTTTCAACGGCTTCTTGATCTTTTACAAGACGAAGTTTTTGAACGATTGGCGTTAAATCTACAGAAAAATGAACATCTTTAAAATGATTTTGAACTTGTTCTGCTGCAAAAAGAGAGAAGTCCACTTTTTCTACAGCGAAATTAGACTGAGAAGGAAAGTGATCCTTAATGGCGTCTGATAAGAGTTTCCATCCATCTTCATGATCGTGATAACTTTTCACGGTAAAATCTGGTTCCGCTTTTTGAGCGACTTGATGCTCTAATGCTGGAACAAATAATAGTGGGGTAGAGCTGGGTGAGTAGACAAGAGCGACAATCCGCTCATGAGGATCTGTTGAAAAATTCGTTAAAAGACGAATGGTTTCAGGATTTTGGATTAGAGCAATCGGATTGTTTTGTTTTGATAATTCAGTTTCTAGTTGTTTAAAAGTAGGGTTTAAATTCATATTAATCATCTCCTTAAAACTATTGTAGCATACTTATTATATCAAGAATGTAAATAGTTTCAAAAAGTTTTTGAAAATTTTAGTTAAACGCTTGCATTAATTTTATGAAAGTGCTACCCTAATGATAGATGAAAAGATGCACAAAGGAGATTTGTAGATGGAAAAGCAAACAATTACGATTTATGATGTTGCGCGTGAAGCGAACGTATCCATGGCTACAGTATCGCGTGTTGTTAATGGAAATCCAAACGTTAAACCAGCAACTCGTAAGAGAGTTTTAGATGTAATTGACGAATTGGATTATCGTCCAAATGCCGTTGCGCGTGGGTTAGCGAGTAAGAAAACAACGACTGTGGGAGTTATTATTCCTGACGTTACAAACCTTTATTTTGCTAGTTTAGCTCGTGGGATTGATGACATTGCTACAATGTATAAATATAACATCATTTTAGCAAATTCAGACCAAAATAATCATAAAGAAATTCAAGTGTTAAATACTTTATTCTCTAAACAAGTAGATGGAATTTTATACATGGGAAACCATCTAACACCTGAATTGCGTGCTGAAATTGTTCGTTCAAAAACACCGATTGTGTTAGCGGGAACAATGGATGCGGAACATGAAATTGCTTCAGTAAATATCGATTTTAATGAAGCAACAAAAGAAGTAGTGGAAACATTAATCGGAAATGGACATAAGAAAATTGCTTTTGTCACTGCTGCAATGAAAAATGTGGCTTCAGTCGATTTCCGTTTAGAAGGATATAAAGCTGCTTTAGAAAAAGCAGGAATTAAATTTGACGAAAAATTAGTTTATGAAGTTCCTTTAACTTATCATGCAGGGGAGTCTGTAGCTGAACGTATCCATAAAGCAGGTGCGACAGCTGCTGTTATAACCGATGATGAAACTTCAGTAGGATTATTAAATGGTTTAATGGATTTAGGCGTTAAAGTTCCTGAAAAATTTGAATTAGTTTCAAGCAACAATTCTAAATTAACGAAAATGACTCGTCCAATTCTTTCAACGATTGCACCTCCATTATATGATATCGGAGCCGTTGCGATGCGTCTTTTAACAAAAATTATGAATAAAGAAGAAATCGTAGAATCTGAAATTACTTTACCATACAAGATTGAATGGAGAAATACTACTAAATAAGCATAAAAACAGTCTATTGAATCCTCAATAGGCTGTTTTATTTTATTGTATACAATAGTAGAGAATAAAAAGGCTGGATAATGTCCAGCCTTTTTATTAGTTTGATTGAGTCGTTTGATTTTGAGTTGAAGAGGATTGAGTGGTTTCTTCTTTCTTTTCATTTTTCTTCTCATCCTTTTTCTCATCCTTCTTAGCATTTACTTTATTCCAGAAGTTATTCATTTCTTCAGGAGTAGCTCCGATAGCGAAGTTGTAGAAAGGATTCATCGGTGGGAAATCCTTCTTGAACCAGTCAGTCGTCATTCCACCACTGATCGAGTATGTTCCGCCGTTTTCAGCTTTGAATGTTCCGGCTTTCGTACCTGTTGTGGATACAACAGAATCACGATAAACAGAATCTGGTTGTTTAAAGGTTGTTTCTTTACCGATTAATTCAGGATTTGCTTCATAAGCGGCCTTCATTAAGTAAGTCCATTGACGTTGACTTCTAGTAGTAGGTTCTCCGTATCCATCACCAGCAGTAATAGCATAACGGGCATTATAGAAGTTATCATATCCAATCCAAGAACCTAACGTTACGGTTGGGGTATATGCGACAAACCAGTTATCAATTTCATTTTCAGAAGTACCAGTTTTACCAGCTAAGTCTGAACTGAAGCCCATATTTCCCTTCATATTGTAGAATTGAGTCGAATTTGCAATATCTTGAAGCATATTCGTTGTTAAATAAGACGTTGCTTCAGAGAAAACACGTTCTTTTTTGTCTTCATGTTGGTAGACAACATTTCC
>CAJPNA010000222.1 GCA_905371865.1 uncultured Carnobacterium sp. | reverse complement strand
ATTGTCATATAGTCCACAAATTCTTTTTTGTCGGTAATGAATTGTCTTGTTTTTACTCCACCTATTTTTACTTCTCTACATCCATAAGTTCCTAATTTGTTAGTATGTTTAAAGATTAGATATTCTATATGATTTGTAGTTTGTGATTTCATTTAATCACTCCTTACTATCATTTCTTTCCTTAATCGATTCTAGTTTTTGGATACATTCTTTTCGTTCTTCAATTCTTTCGTTTTTAAACGCTTTATCACGCATCTTAGCTTTCTCCCAAAATACCAAAGAGTCTTTTTCTGCATCAATTCTTTCTTCAATACTGCTTACGTTTACTTTTATTACTGTTTTTGCAAAAGTCGAGAACGTTTTATTACACTCTGGGCAGGTAAGAAAGAATTGCATTTCTTTCAACTTTTCCGTTGTGAGCATACTTTCTATGTCTAGCCAACTGTCACAATACGGGCAACAGGTTGCGGTCAGTATTTCCATTTAATCACCCCCTTCAAACAGCTATAACTCCAAATAACTCTAATACGCATAGAATTAATATTACGACAACCATAATTAGCGCAATTATGAACGCTGCAATTTCGCTTTCTCTTCTTATCAATTCCAAAAGTGATACTACAATCAAACTACCGATAATTTGGGTTAAGATTTTCATTTACCTTCCTCCCCCTTCAACTCTTTAATCGCTAAATCTAAATACTCCCTTGCTTTCATCAAATCTTCCATTTCCTTACCCTTGCTAGGCGCACGTAACACGTATTTAATCACGTTTCCGATTAAGTAACTTACGTGCGAATTTTGATATTTCGGTAGAAAATTCCGCATGACCTCGATTGCTTCAAGTCCACACACCCCTTGATAATGTTCGGGGTGTGATACTGCTTCATAACGTGCTTTTGTTAGCGGGTCGTGTAGGTCTGTGTTAAGCATGTTGTTCCTCCTTTAAATCGAAAATACGTTGTAAAACATTATCCCGTTCTTCGATATCCAATCCACCGATAACATCATCCGTAATTGGTGTACTGTAATCTAAGTGATAATTTCCTCCATCATCGAAATATACAACTGCAATTTCGATACGTTCTTCTTCGAGACCGTAATGGTAAATTTCAATCACACTAGCGCCATAACCGTTCGGGAATTTATACACTGTTTGTGGATGTCCGATATATCTACTTAATACGATGTAGTCTTTGAATTTTTCACTACGTGTTAAACTCATCTAATCTTCCTCCCAATACATTTGTTCTAATCCCAAAATATACTTTCCGAAAACTCGCAAGCATTCCACACAGTCATCATAGTTTTTGAAATAACCATATCGTGTGAATTGTGTAGCTGTTTGCTCCGAATGGATAACTAACTCGTTATCTTCTTTTGAAAAATAGTAAACCTTACCATGCAACCCACGTCTTCTTTCTTTGTTGCATTCATCCCTAAAATACAGTACCGCTTTTCGTAAGCAGTCTAATTGTTCTTTTTTACTACCGCTCGCTGTTTGACCTGTGACAGTGCTTGCGTATTCGTGACTACGCAAAATTTTAATCGCTTCTTCTTCGATTTTTTCGTAATCAATAAAGGTTACTTCACGTCTTAGATTTTCGAGAAATTCTTTATATCCTTCTGCGATATTGATATATTCCGAATTCCACAAATTGTTTAATGCACGCCATGTAGCTTTTATAATCACATCTTCAAATTCTTCTCGTTTGATTTTTTCCATTCACTCACACTCCAAATCTACAAATGGATTGATAGATTCATCAATGTCGTAAACTTTCGCACTCGGGAAATTAGAAATTTCATCAAGTATTTTTTTGAAATCTTTGTTTAAATTCTTCTGAAGTATCGTCCCATAAATGTACTCTCATTTCTTCGTAACCATCATCTTCCATAGAATCATATATCCCATCCAATATAGATTCAGCATATAATTTGATTGTTCTTTCTTTAGAAGTTCGCCAACCGCTTCTATCATCTACATTTAACGAGTTCCATTCACGTTTTAAATCGGATGCCTCTACTTGTGATTGAACTTGTTCATTAAATAGCAATTCATCGTCTTTTATTTCGTTAATTGTTTTCATTAGCATCACCTTCCACAAACAATTCTTTGATTTCGCCACCAAACAATTCGATGGCACGTTGGGCATCTTTTTTATTTTTGAAATAGCCAAAAGTAACAAAGGTGTTTATTCCCATTGTCCATGTATCAAACAATCCATCTTTATCTTTAGAAATACTCCATTTTTTATCATAATCACTCCAATCCGCCTTCCAATCCCCATTACATTCATCTCTGAACGCTCTGAATCGTGTCAGTAGATTTCTGCGTTTTGATTCTAGTTCGGCTGCTTGTTCAGTTTCGAAGATATCGCCTTGTGAAAATTTGTGTTTATCAACACTGTCAAATTCCCATACAGTTTTTAAAGTGCCACCACCGAAATTTGTTGTGAAATACACGTCACCTTTTTTAAACGGACATTTCATCTCCCACCCGTTTTCCAATCGGTCGATTTCTGCTTTCATTTCTTCTAGCTTTGCTGCTGCTTCTTCTACTTGTTGTTTTAGCTTTGCTTCTAAATCTGCTGTTTGTTTCTTTAGTGTGTCTAGTTTTGTCATTTTGTACCCTCCTTAGAATAAAGGTGTTTGTATTGCGTGTTTTTTAATTCTTTCTATAGCTTTATCAAAATAATCTTGATTATTCTCAAATCCAATGAAGTTTCTTTTAGTATTTAAGCATGCAATTGCAGTAGTTCCACTACCTATGCAATTATCC
>CAJPNA010000221.1 GCA_905371865.1 uncultured Carnobacterium sp. | reverse complement strand
CCTCAAGTAAGAGAGCAGTATAAAGATGCGACTACAGAAGTGGTGGATACTTTAACCCAAATAGTGGCTAATTTTAAAGTATTGTATCCAGACTTTACATTTGTCTTGGATATTGATTCAAAAGCTGACTTATTGTCGCCTATCTATAGAAACCATTTTGAACAAGTCATTATTATTTTGTTGGATAATGCGGTCAAATATTCAACGAATCGTAAAGAAATTATCGTTAGCTTATCAACAGTAGCGGATCAAGTGGAAATTGGAATTCAAGATTTTGGAATGGGGTTAAGTGAGGAAGATAAAAAGAAAGTGTTCTCAAGATTCTATCGAGTTGATAAAGCACGTTCAAGAGAACGTGGAGGGAATGGATTAGGTCTCTCAATTGCAAAAGAATTGATAGAAGGATACAACGGAAGTATCAGTCTGACATCCCGTTTAGACCAGGGAACAGTTTTTAAAGTGAAGTTGCCGATTCTAAAATAACTAATGAATCGCTCTCTTTGTCTTAAGGAAGGGCGTTTTATAGTTTACTTTTCTATTCTTATAACTTAAACTAGAAAAGTAGTATTTAACGTTAAGCAGGCTATAAGCTTGCATATTGATTCAAGGAGGACAACTCATGCGCGAACAAGATGTACTCATTACACTGTTTGGAGCAACAGGCGATTTAGCACACCGTAAGCTTTATCCAGCGCTATTCCGTTTATTTCAAAAAGGATTTATCAAAAATCATTTCGCAGTGATTGGGACAGCACGTAGAGAGTGGACTAACGAGTATTTCAGAGATGTTGTAAAAAAATCCGTTCAGTCATTAGTGAAGACAGAAGAAGAATTAAAGCAATTCCTTTCTCATTTTTACTATCAATCGCATAATGTGAATGATACTCATCATTATGTTGTTTTAAAAGAGCTTTCTGAAAGATTAGACGAGACTTATCAAATCAATGGAAATCGGGTCTTTTATCTAGCAATGGCACCGAATTTCTTTGGGACGATTACAGAGCATTTGAAAGCAGAACAATTACTAACACCAAATGGTTATAATCGCTTAATTATTGAAAAACCATTCGGTAAAGATTTTGAATCAGCACAGGAGTTGAATAATCAACTTCGTCAATCATTTGATGAAAATCAAATTTATCGCATTGATCATTATCTAGGAAAAGAAATGATCCAAAATATTTCAGCGGTTCGATTTGCAAATCGTGTTTTTGAGGCATTATGGAATAAAGAAAATATTGACCATGTCCAAATTTCATTGTTAGAGCAAGTAAGTGTAGAAGAGCGTGGAGGGTATTACGATACTAGTGGTGCACTTCGTGATATGGTTCAAAACCATATTTTACAAATCCTTGCTTTAGTGGCGATGGAGCCACCTGTTTCATTTGGAGACATCCGTAAAAATAAAATCAAAGTTTTAGAACAACTTCGACCATATACTGCCGAAGAAGTGAAGGAAAACTTTGTCCGTGGTCAATATGGACCTTCCGAAGATGGATTGAAACAGGGATATCGAGAGGATGCAAATGTAGCAGATGATTCGAATATGGAAACATTTGTTGCAGGAAAAGTATTAATTGATAATGAACGTTGGCAAGGAGTTCCTTTCTATGTTCGTACAGGGAAGAGCTTAAATTCCAAAGAAACGATAATCGATGTTGTATTTAAGGAAGCAAGTTCTCCATTATTCTGTGGAGTAGAAGGATGTCCTTCAAACCGTATTTCAATTCACATCACTCCTCGTGAGGGCTTCTGTTTTGTGATTAATTCGAAAGCAGTCGGAAATACCATTGCACTACAAACGAGTCATTTAGAAAAAATCTTTGATGAAACATTCTCTCTAAGAAGTCCAGAAGCTTATGAACGTTTAATTTTAGACTGTATCGAAGGTGATATGACAAACTTCACTCACTGGGAAGAAGTTGCCGCTTCTTGGAAATATGTAGATATGATTCGACAAACTTGGGACAGCGAAATTGCTGAAGAGTTCCCAAATTATGCTGCTGGAAGCAAAGGACCAAAAGTCAGTTTTGAACTTTTAGAGCGTGAAGGACGTAAGTGGGTTGAAAGAGATTAATAGCACAAAATGAAGGCTAGGGAGTTCCCTAGTCTTTTTTGTTTCTTAAAAAAGCGAGGAAATTCTGATAAAGGAATCCCTAGAAATTCGATAATTTTTAGAAATATTGTAGAATGTATTGTCACCATGTGACCCTGTTTTCTTGAAAAGGGTACACTTTTTCTGTAAACTGTTCTCTATATAGGAGGCGCGCATGACGATTAAAGAATTTATTCGACTTAGTTTATTAAAACCTAACAAAATTTGGACTATTTTACAAAATCCCTTGAAAAAGATAAAAGGAATTTTTTTCTTGATGGTTCTTATCATTTCCATTCCGAATTTTCTTCGAGCAAATGAATTTATTGGAAAAATTTCGGAGAATATAAAAGTAGTAGAACAAAAATTCCCTGAATTTTCAGTAAAGGATGGGAAATTAGTTGCTGATCAACAATCTGGTTTCTTGTATCGTTCGGACGCCTTTAGTGTGCTGTTTGATCCAACTGGAAAATCTACAGATAATGATGTTAATGCGGAATCTAACCAAGGTATCCCAACTATTGCATTTCTACAAGATTATATGGTCTTAGATACGGTCTTAAATTCAGCAAAAATTTCTTATAGTGATATTGGTGAATTAAATAAAGAGATGATTCATCAGTATATCCAAGAGTTTAATGCGAATCTATTGATGGTATTACTGGGTGTCATGTTATTCATGTTTGTATACAAT
>CAJPNA010000220.1 GCA_905371865.1 uncultured Carnobacterium sp. | reverse complement strand
GCAATTAATGCAAAGATAGCGATTAAGTCAATGACTTTTCCCATCCATCCGTCTACTTTATCTCCCAAAAGAGGACGACAAGCTTCAGAGAATTTTTGTTTTTCTACTTTTCGATTATGTAACATAAATCCAAAAGCGACGGCTAACATAATGTAGAATCCCCAGGCAATAGGTCCCCAGTGGAATAATGGGAATGTCGAAGCCCATTTTTGGATGCTACCAAGCTCTCCAAGATAAGACTCTTGTGCATAGAGTGCCCACTCAATCATTGCATAGAACACAATATCTGCTGCCATCGTAGAAGTAAAAATCATCACTCCCCATTGGAAATTCGAATACTCTACTTTAGCGTCATTCCCACCTAATACGATACGTCCATATTTAGAGAAAGCCACATACACACTACAAAGGAATACTCCAACCCCTAACATAGCATAATAAATACTGAATTGATCTCCTAGAAACCCTCGAACGCCTTCAAGTACAGCAGAACTAGAATCAGGGAATATTAAAAATAATAGTCCTAGGAATAATACTCCAAATAATGGTACAAGTGTTGCTATCCAGTCAATTTCATCTCTTAACGATTTTTTCTCCAATTCATTATTCATAATGAGCCTCCTCTAGTAATGTTTGATACGATGCATCCATTGTTACTAATTCTTCCAAGCTATCAATTTCTACGATATCCCCCTGTTGCATTGGATAGATGCCCATTTCATATTCTGTGGGGTAACAAAACATCGCTACATCATCCCAATAAATTTCATGATTTTTCTTTTCTTCGAACTCGACTTCCAAATGATGTTTTAACTTTTTCCCGTCTTCTTTTGTCCAACGAGAAATGCTATATAATTGCCATCCCTTTTCTCCACCAGTACGACTACAACTTGTGACAACTCCATCATTATTCACTTGCATGAGCCACTCATCTGTCCCATTTTCTACAGGAATACAAGCGTAACCTGAACGTGTAAATTCTGGATGTAAAATTTCACTGTTAAAAATTAATTGGTCCCCATCCAAAATAATGGCTTCTTCTAAATGATCTCTGACAGCATAAAGAGAAGAGATATTGTTGGCAATATCAAAATAAGGATTTTCTACAATGGTAATGTTTGGATAATCTTTTTTTAACTCAGAAAATTTTTCCTTTAAATAACCGACGACCACATAAATCTCGTGAATCCCTTGTTCATATAAGGCATCAATTACCGTATCAATCATTCTTTTCCCATTTACTTTTACTAATGGTTTTGGAATTTCATTGGTTATTGGACGCATTCGTGTCCCTTTTCCAGCAGCCATTATAATTGCTCGTTTAATCGTATTTGTCATTATTTTTCCTCTTTTGCTAATTCTTCTTGAACAATGCGGTAGAAGTCTTTGGCATAACGGTATTGCATCAGTGAATACTCTCCAAAGTCTACCCCTAAGGTTCGTTTATATTCGCACCAGTTACTCCAAAGCATTCCGCTAACGGCCATATAAGCATAAATTTTAATACGCGTCATCTTTTCGCATTTTCCTTCAAAATAAAGATCCATTAAT
Organism: uncultured Carnobacterium sp.; assembly: GCA_905371865.1. Lineage (GTDB taxonomy): Bacteria > Bacillota > Bacilli > Lactobacillales > Aerococcaceae > Granulicatella. The sequence continues at coordinate 1,249 of CAJPNA010000220.1, read as the reverse complement.
TCGTCCGCCTTTTTACGGTCATAACCAGCGTAAATACAAAACATTGCAATATCGATATGTGGATCTTGCATTCCTGCATATTCCCAGTCAATCAGTCGAATATCTCCTTCTTTAGTGAAAAGAAAATTATCGTAGACAGAGTCAATATGGCTTAGAACTGGCTCCTCTTTATATTTTTCAACAAAACTTTTTAAGCTCAGTATTTCTTTTTGCGTTTTTTCATGATCCTTATAATAAGAAGCTTGACCGTTCCACAAACTTTGGTAAAACACGATTTGTTTAAATGGATCAAACGTATGCGAGACTTTCAATTTAGAATTATGAAACTCACGAAGTTTTGCCATACAACGTTTCAAATCTTCCTTATTTTCACTATCGCAAGAACGAGCTCCTTCTAGATAAACTGTTATCTTATACCCATTTTCAGGATTCATATACACAACATCATCACAAATCTTCTTACCTTCTAGCACATGATAAACATCTGCTTCTTCCTTACGATTGATGAGATAATCCGTTCCTTCCCCTGGAATACGCATAATGTACTTTTGTTCTTTACAAGTAAATAAGAAACTACGATTCGTCATTCCTTTTTTCAACACTTCAATATTTTTAATTTCCTCTAAAGGAACTTCTAACGCTTTTGAAATATTGACTAAAGCATCCGTTTCAAGATGACTGGAGGAATGGTCGATTTCACGTAACTGCTCGTAAGTATTGATTTCAGCAATCTTTTGATCATCAATTATTTTGGGATACACAATATACTTTCTATCTTTATCTTCTAAAGTAACTTCCCAAAAAGACTTGTCATGTCGTTCTTCCTCAGCAGCTATATCTAATTGCTTGGCCACTACTTTAGCTTCTTTTTCGGCAAGATAGCAAATTCCGTATGGTCGATTCCCTTTTCTTCTTTTCTCATTCGTGATGATTTCTTGCTTTTTATTCACTCTAAAATAGCTTTGTTCCACTTCTTCATTTCCCATTAAATACCAAGAGTATAATTCATCCTCTTCAAATGGATTTTCTTCACACCATAAGTCACAAGGGACAATATACGTGTTTCCTAAAATTCCAGCAACTCGTTGTAATGAATAAAAATTATTTTTCGTAGCATAATCTGGATTCACTGCTAATTTTACTTGAAAATCATCAATTAAATACTCGTACTGTTCTTTCATAAAGCCTACGACCACAGTGATATCTGATACTCCCACTTCTTGTAATTGTTTAATCAATCGCTCAATAA
>CAJPNA010000219.1 GCA_905371865.1 uncultured Carnobacterium sp. | reverse complement strand
TGGGATATCGCACCAGGAATGGTAATTGCTAAAGAATTAGGATTACACTACAGTACAGTGGATGGAAAAGAAGTGGACTTCTTAGTGCCTAACAAAAAGACAACAGGTGTTATCTGTTCTAAAGATATCGCTGACGAAATTATCGCAGCGTTTAAATAAAAATGAGTCGAGGGGCGTAAGAAATTACGCCTCTTTCTTATAAAGGAGAACGTATGAATATTGCAGTTTATTGTGCCGCAAGCCAGAGTAATTGCCCTGAATTTGATACCAAAACAGAAGAACTAGGAAAGTGGATGGCAAAAAATCACCACACGCTTGTCTATGGTGGTGGAAATACTGGACTAATGGGGGTGGTTGCGACTGCCGTAATGAAGGAAGGCGGCAAAGTCATTGGCGTGATGCCGCAGTTCTTTGTAGACCGTGAAATTGCGAAACAAGATTATCACGAAACTTCATATTGTCGATACGATGTCGCAGCGTAAAAATCAGATGATTGCACTCAGTGAAGTGTACATTGCGCTGCCTGGTGGTCCTGGGACTCTTGAAGAAATCGCAGAAGTGGTTTCTTGGGTGCGTGTAGGCCAAACAAGTGGCATTTGTATCTTCTATAATATGGAAGGGTATTATGATCATTTAGAAGCCTTTTTCGACAAAATGGTGGAGGCGAACTTACTAAGTGAAGAAGACAGAAGTCAGATTCATTTTGCGAAAAGTTTGTCGGAAATTGAAACGTTGGTTAAAGCTCATAAAAAGCGTTAGAAGTGATTCTAGCGCTTATTTTTAATAGCGAAAAGGTTGGAACTTTGATATAATGAAGGATATGAGTTTAAGGGAGGGCAACGAATGGAATTAGAAAAAACAACGCAAATGAACTTGCTTGTAGAGTTCTATGGTAGCCTTTTAACCGATAAACAACTCGAATATATGGAGCTCTATTATGGGGATGATTATTCGCTTGGTGAAATCGCCGAAGAATTTGACGTGAGCCGTCAAGCAGTATATGATAATATCCGCCGCTCGGCAAAGTTATTAGAAAACTACGAAGAGAAACTACATCTGGTCGCTGATTTCTATAAACGCCAAGAGCACTATGATGAATTAGAAAAAGAGATTCAAAGGAACTATCCTGAGGCAACACAGATTGCTTCAATCGTTTCAAAATTACAAGAGATGAATAAATAAACTCAAGGAGTGAAATTATGGCATTCGAAGGATTATCAGATCGCCTGCAAAATGCGATGACTTCCGTTTCTCGAAAAGGAAAAATTACGGAAGCTGACTTAAAACAAATGATGCGTGAAGTGCGTCTCGCGCTTTTAGAAGCCGATGTTAACTTCAAAGTTGTAAAAGACTTCGTGCGTAAAGTGAACGAACGTGCTTTAGGTGCCAATGTGCTTGAAGCATTATCACCAGCACAACAAGTCGTTAAAATCGTTAACGAAGAATTAACAGAATTAATGGGGGGCGAACAAGCGCCGTTCCGTTTCGAAGCGAAACCGCCAACGGTAGTGATGATGGTCGGTCTTCAAGGGGCAGGTAAAACAACGACTGCTTGGAAACTCGCTTCTTTCATGGCAAAACATGAAAAGAAACGTCCATTACTAGTTGCTGCCGACGTGTATCGTCCAGCCGCGATTGACCAATTACAAACATTAGGGAAACAATTAAACTTCCCAGTGTTCTCACTTGGAAATCAAGTAAGCCCAGTGGAAATCGCCAAACAAGCGATTGAAAAGGCGAAAATTGATGGTCGCGACTTAGTGATTATCGATACGGCCGGTCGTTTGCATATTGACGAAACCTTGATGGAAGAATTACAAAACATCAAGGCAGTCGCAAATCCAAGCGAAATTTTACTTGTTGTCGACTCAATGACAGGGCAAGATGCTGTAAACGTGGCTCAAACGTTCAACGAACGTCTGGACATTTCAGGGGTTATCCTTACAAAGCTTGATGGGGACACTCGTGGTGGTGCGGCTCTATCTATCCGTTCTGTTACAGGAAAACCAATTAAATTTACAGGTCGTGGGGAAAAATTAGAAGACTTCGAAATCTTCTACCCAGAACGTATGGCTTCTCGTATTCTTGGTATGGGAGATATGATGACCCTTATCGAGAAGGCGCAACAAGACTTCGATGAAGCAAAAGCGCAAGAGATGGCGGATAAAATTAAAGCCAACACTTTTGACTTTAATGACTTTATCGACCAATTAGACCAAGTGAATAAGATGGGACCACTTGAGGATATCTTGAAGATGATTCCAGGGTTAAATAAAATGGCTGGTCTAAACGACTTAAAAGTGGATCCAAAAGATACAGCTCGTATGAAAGCGATTGTCTTATCAATGACTCCACAAGAGCGTGAAAATCCAGATATCTTATCACAAGCTCGTCGTAAACGTATTGCGGCAGGTTCAGCTCGTCCATTAGCAGAAGTGAACCGTTTAATCAAACAGTTCAACGAGTCTAAGAAGATGATGAACCAAATGTCCAACGGGAATATGAAAGGCCTAGAAGGCATGATGAACCAAATGGGCATGGGCGGACGTGGAAACAAACTCGTTCAAATCGGTATGCAACAATACGCACGCCGTCAAAAACAAAATAAATTGAAAAAATTAAAGAAAAAACGTTAGGAAACAGCGTTATAAAATAATTTAAACCGCAACATCTTACTCTCGAGTAAGGTTGCGGTTTTTTTATGGCAATCATAACGCAAAGAAAGGAGAACTCAATGGGAAACCAAACAAAAACATGGCATGTCATTCCAGCAGTAGTCGCAACGGCGATTATGAGCTTTTGTGGCGTG
>CAJPNA010000218.1 GCA_905371865.1 uncultured Carnobacterium sp. | reverse complement strand
CTAGCTACAGGTGCGAAAATCGTATCTCGTTCATTAGAAGAACCATTACGTCAAATCGCAGAAAATGCGGGTCTTGAAGGTTCGGTCATTGTTGCTCGTTTGAAATCTGAAGAAAAAGGAATTGGATACAATGCCGCTACAGATCAATGGGTAAACATGATTGAAGCAGGGATTGTTGACCCAACGAAAGTAACACGTTCTGCTTTACAAAATGCTGCCTCTGTTTCAGCATTATTATTAACTACAGAAGCTGTGGTAGCTGACAAACCAGCTCCAGTAGCACCACCAATGTCAGGAATGGATCCAGGTATGGGCATGATGTAATCAAAGAGGGGTGAAAGTTTTTCACCCCTCTTTTTCTTTTGTAATAAAACACCGCAAGGTGCGTACTAAAAAATGAACTTCGTTCAAAACTACGAACCCTCGAGGATTTCTCTATAGTATATACAACGAGGCACCGGCTTGAGCCAAAGTCTCAAGCTCTTTCAAGATTCAAATGGACTCTAAAAAATAGATTTTTAAGAGTCCATAATTCACTTTGAATGCTTACTCCCGTTGCGAATACTATGGAATCCTCGGGGTTCTCCGTTTTGAACACTTTTTTTGAGTTGTTTTATAAAAAGAGGAAGGAATAGAGAAGGCGAGTTATGCTACGAACCCTCGAGGATATCTCTATAGTATATGCAATGAGGCACCGGCTTGAGCCTGTAGTTTCTCACCTCAAAAGCTTCAAAAGGAACTTACGAAGAGGCTAGTCACAATGGTTGACGGGGGCGTACATTTTTGCTAAAATAGTCGTGTTGTAATTGTGAAGCACCACAGCTACAACCGCTCGGATTAGAGTACAAAAGACCGGAATCGGCACTTTAAACTGGCGAGTCTTAGTCTAAAATATAGGAGGTGCAATATGTACGCAATCGTAAAAACTGGTGGAAAACAAGTTAAAGTTGAAGTTGGTCAAGCAATCTACGTTGAAAAATTAAACGCAGAAGCTGGCGACAAAGTAACTTTCGAAGAAGTAGTATTTGTAGGTGGAGATGACGTTAAAGTTGGTGCTCCATTCGTAGCAGGTGCAACTGTTGAAGGAACTGTTGAAAAACAAGGCCGTCAAAAGAAAGTTGTAACTTTCAAATACAAACGTCGTAAAGACTCACACCGTAAACAAGGCCACCGTCAACCTTATACAAAAGTTGTTATTGACGCAATCAACGCTTAATCACGATGATTCAAGTGACTGTACACAAAAAGAACCAGCGAATTGTTTCCTTTGAAATGACTGGACATGCAAACTATAGTGAACATGGTTCGGATATCGTTTGCGCAGGGGTATCGGCTCTGGCTATTACAACTGTGAACAGCATTGAGAAGTTAGCAGGATATCAACCGATTGTCGAAGTCGATGAGGTTGAAGGTGGTTACTTATACATGGAAGTTGTAGAGGACTTGACGAAAGACCAAGAACATACAACTCAAATTTTATTAAATAGTCTATTACTAGGGTTAGAAGATATTCAATCAGAATATCAAGACTTTCTAGCTGTAACTGTTGCATAATCAATCAAGGAGGTGCACAACTATGTTAAAAGTGAATTTACAATTATTCGCCCATAAAAAAGGGGGCGGTTCTACATCGAACGGACGTGACTCACAAGCAAAACGTTTAGGTGCTAAACGTGCTGATGGACAATTCGTTTCAGGTGGTTCAATCTTATTCCGCCAACGTGGAACAAAAATCCATCCAGGTGAAAACGTAGGTAGAGGTGGAGACGATACTTTATTTGCTAAAGTTGACGGAATCGTACGTTTCGAACGTAAAGGCCGTGACAAAAAACAAGTATCAGTTTATCCAGTAGTTGCTGCTGAATAATAATGAGTAGGATGTGACATTCAGTCACATCCTTTTTTTTAGGAAATTTGAGGAGTGACAAAACTACTGCGAACTTTCCAGATTTCTCTATAATTGCTATACTAGCTGTATCGGAGGAAGCCTTGCGTCTTCCTTCCTCTCAAGCTTCAAAGAGACTCTAGGAAATGAATTTCCAGAGTCAGTAATTCAGATTGAGTAAAACTGCTAGTATTGCTATGATAGAATCTGAAAGTTCTGTGTAGTTTTGTAAAAAAATATGTGCTGCTGTCGTAGCTCATAATATTCAAAGCAGGGAAACTCTTAAAAGTAGAAGGAGGGGTTTTTATCGAAGCGGGAAAAGAAATTCAAGCGTTCGAGGAATTGGCAAAAGCAGTAGAGCTGCTTCAACAAGAAATTGGCTATTCGAATGTAGAAGCGCTAGGGGAAACCTTACAAAATATAGTCAATGACAACACTGCGCAACAAGTCGAAGGCCTGCCAAGTAACGAAGTGGCCCAAGAATTAAACAAAGCGTATAAAGAATTAGATTTAGCAAGTTATTCGAGTGAAGAAATTCGCCGTATGATTCAATTCACGTTCTTGAAAGCTGCTAAAGAAGATGGCTTACAAACCAATCACCAAATGACACCAGATGCGATTGGATTACTCGTGGCGTATATGATTGACCAAATTACGAAGAAAGACCAGGCTATTACAATTGCGGATTTTGCTGCAGGAAGTGGAAATTTACTGAGCACGATTCTCTTATTTTTACAATCTGCAGGGAAAACAACCCAAGCGACGGCTATTGATAATGATGAAGTACTCGTTCATTTAGCCTTACAAGCTTTTGCGTTAGAACAGTTGGATGTGAAGACTTCCTTGCAAGATGGCTTGCAAGATTCACTTGTGGAACCACAAGATTTCGTAGTGAGTGATTTACCAGTCGGCTACTATCCAGTGGATGCCAATGCCGATCGTTTTGAGACAAAAAATGAAGAAGGTCATTCTTTTACCCATCATTTACTCATCGAACAGCATATTCG
>CAJPNA010000217.1 GCA_905371865.1 uncultured Carnobacterium sp. | reverse complement strand
GTTATGAGTAGGAATTTCTGTGGCATAACCTGCTGATATCCCTGTTGCTCCGTTTACAAGAAGATTTGGATAACGCGCAGGAAGTACAGTTGGTTCTTCTTCTGTATCATCAAAGTTTAAAACAAATTCTACTGTTTCTTTATCTAAATCACGTAACAATTCTTCTGAAATTTTAGAAAGACGAGCTTCCGTGTAACGCATCGCAGCAGCAGGGTCTCCGTCCATACTACCGTTATTCCCGTGCATTTCAATTAGTACATCGCGGAGTTTCCAGTCCTGACTCATACGAACCATCGCTTCATATACTGATGAGTCGCCGTGTGGGTGGAAATTACCAATTACGTTCCCGACTGTTTTGGCTGATTTACGGAATTGTTTATCACTTGTATTTCCATCGATCGACATCGCATATAAAATACGACGTTGTACTGGTTTTAAACCATCACGAATATCAGGAAGAGCACGGTCTTGGATAATGTATTTTGAATAACGTCCAAATCGGTCACCCATTACATCTTCAAGATTCAATTCTTGAATGTCTTGAATTTGACTCATACTATTCCTCCTCTCCTAATAACGACAATTGTTCTACATGATCGATCGTTGTTTCATTTTTCTTAACTGATGGTTTCTTTTCCTCTTTTTTCGCGCTAGCGGTTGTGCTAATCGCGTTTACGTCCGATTCTAGAATACTTTTATCTTCTTCTAACCCAAACTCAACATGACGTTCAATCCATTTACGACGAGGTTCCACTTTATTCCCCATCAATGTGCTGACACGACGTTCTGCTTGTGCTTTATCATCGATTACAACTCGAATTAAAGTTCTTGTATCTGGGTTCATTGTAGTATCCCATAATTGGTCTGCATTCATTTCCCCAAGACCTTTATAACGTTGTAATAAGTAGCCTTTTCCGACTAGTTTAGTTTTTTCTTCAAGTTCTTTTTCTGTCCACGCATACTCAACGACTTGTTTTTTACCAGTTCCTTTAGAAATCTTATATAAAGGTGGTAATGCAAGATATACTTTCCCTGCTTCAATCAATGGTTTCATATAACGATAGAAGAATGTTAATAGCAAGACTTGAATATGGGCACCATCAGTATCCGCATCGGTCATAATGACAATCTTGTCATAGTTACAATCTTCAATCTTGAAGTCACTACCAACACCAGCACCAATTGTATAAATAATCGTATTGATTTCTTCGTTCTTAAGAATGTCTGAAATCGATGCTTTTTCAGTATTGATTACTTTACCACGTAATGGAAGAATCGCTTGGAACTTACGGTCACGACCTTGTTTAGCAGAACCACCGGCAGAGTCCCCCTCTACTAAGTAAAGTTCATTCTTCTTAGGGTTCTTACTTTGAGCAGGCGTTAATTTACCAGAAAGAAGCGTTTCTTTCTTCTTGCCCTTCTTACCATTACGGCTCTCTTCACGAGCTTTACGACTAGCCTCACGAGCTTCACGAGCTTTAATGGCTTTACGAATTAATTCTTGCGCAATTTCACCATTCTCCGTTAAGAAGAATCCTAATTGTTCAGAAATCGTATTATCCACAATCCCACGTGCAGCAGGAGTTCCTAGTTTATCTTTCGTTTGTCCTTCAAATTGAAGAATCTCTTCAGGAATACGGAGCGAAATAATCGCTGTTAATCCTTCACGGACGTCGCTACCCTCAAGGTTTTTATCTTTATCTTTTAAAAGACCAACTTTTCGTGCATATTCGTTGAACGCTTTTGTTAAGGCACTCTTCATTCCCACTTCGTGAGTACCACCGTCTTTTGTACGAACGTTATTTACAAAAGATAAAATCGTTTCTGAATAGCCATCGTTATATTGGAATGCAAATTCTGTTTCTACACCATCCACTGTGCTGTCAAAATCAACTACTGGAGATAAAGTATCTTTTTCTTCATTTAAGTATTGGATAAAATCTCGAATTCCTTCTTCATAATGGAACGTTTCTGATTCTCCTGTACGCTCATCTGTTAAAACAATTGTAAGACCTTTTAGTAAGAACGCAGATTCTCTTAAACGTTCAGCTAATGTTTCATAGGACCAATTCGTTGTTGAAAATGTCTTATCACTTGGAAGGAATGTAACTGTAGTTCCAGAACCGCGACGGCTTGTTTTTTCTTTTTTAACAGTCCCGACTGGTTCACCACCATTTTTAAACGATTGTTTGTATAATGTTCCATCTCGCAAAACTTCTACGGTTAACCAATCTGACAATGCGTTAACAACAGACGCCCCAACACCGTGAAGACCACCTGATGTTTTATATCCACCTTGGCCGAATTTACCACCGGCATGTAATACAGTAAAGATAACTTGAATGGTAGGAATTCCAGAAGCATGTTTTCCCGTTGGCATTCCACGACCATTATCTTTTACTGAAAGTGATTGATCTTTATGAATTGTTACTTCAATTTTTGTAGCGTAACCTGATAATGCCTCATCGACCGCATTATCAACAATTTCATACGCTAAGTGATGAAGTCCACGATGATCAGTTGATCCAATATACATCCCTGGACGTTTACGAACAGCTTCAAGACCTTCTAAAACTTGAATCGCATCATCATTATACTGATTCGTCACTTTGCTCATTTAATACTCTCCTTTTTTCATCATCTTATCTATAATACTTGTTTTTAAATATTTTCGCAAGATTTCCCTTCATAAATAGCGTTATAATAACATTTCTTATTAGAATTGTAAGTTAAAATGTTTTTGTGTTAAACTGTTTCTAGACTGTTTTTAAAAGGAGAAGTCAAACAAATGTCATTTACATTTATAATTGGTGCCATAGTGGCATACTTACTTGGTTCGATTCCATCTGGATTATGGGTTGGGCAGTATTTCTTTAAAAAAGATATTCGCCAATAT
>CAJPNA010000216.1 GCA_905371865.1 uncultured Carnobacterium sp. | reverse complement strand
TGTTGCTAAAAACGTTGCACTTGCAGGAGCTGACTGGATGACAGTTATTTGCTGTGCAACTATCCCAACAATGGAAGCAGCTAACAAAGAAGTGAAATCTCTTCAAGTTGAGTTATATGGAGATTGGACATTCGAACAAGCACAACAATGGAGAGACGCTGGTATCGATCAAGCAATCTTCCACCAAAGCCGCGACGCTCTATTTGCAGGAGCTACTTGGACTGAATCTGATTTAAACAAAATCCGTCGTTTAATCGACATGGGATTCAAAGTTTCAGCAACAGGTGGATTAACAAAAGACACATTAAAAGTGTTTGAAGGAATTCCAATTTACACATTCATCGCAGGACGTGGAATCTACGCTACTGAAAATCCAGCGCAATCTGCTCGTGAATTTAAAGAAGAAATCAAACGTATTTGGGGATAATCCCAAGGAGGAATAATAATGGCAAATATCAAAGATGTAACAAAAGAATCTTGGATTTTATCAACTTTCCCAGAATGGGGAACTTGGTTAAACGAAGAAATCGAACGCGAAGAAGTGAAACCTGGAACATTCGCTATGTGGTGGTTAGGATGTACTGGTATCTGGTTAAAATCAGAAAAAAATACTAACATCTTATGCGACTTATGGTGTGGAACTGGTAAACGTAGCCACGGCAACGGAAAAATGAAAACTGGTCACCAAATGCAACGTATGAGTGGTTGCCAAAACTTACAACCAAACTTACGTACACAACCATTCGTAATCGATCCATTCGAAGTGAAAAATGTTGATGCTTTGGTAGTAACTCATATTCACTCAGATCACTTAGACATTAATACAGCTGCAGCAGTTGCTAATAACTGTCCAGAAGCTAAATTCGTAGGGCCACAAGAAGTAGTAAACACTTGGTTAGGTTGGGGAGTTCCAGCTGAACGTACAATCGTTGTACACCCAGGAGACTCTGTTAAAATCAAAGATATCGAAATCGTTGCTTTAGAAGCATTTGACCGTACAGCTTTAGTAACTGCTAAAGAGGGGGAAGTTCTTAAAGGTAAAATGCCTCAAGACATGGACGAAATCGCTGTTAACTACTTATTCAAAACAAGTGGTGGTAACTTGTATCACGCAGGAGATTCTCACTACTCAAACATGTTTGCAAAACATGGGAACGAACATGAAATTGATGTGTGCTTAGGTGCTTACGGTGAAAACCCTCGTGGTATCACTGATAAAGTGACTTCAGTTGATATGTTACGTATGGCTGAATCATTAAATGCGAAAGTTGTTATCCCAGTTCACTATGACATTTGGGCGAACTTCCAAGCAGATCCAAAAGAAATTACAGAAATTTGGAAATTCAAGAAAGATCGCCTAGAATACAAATTTAAACCATTCATCTGGCAAGTAGGTGGTAAATATACTTACCCAACAGACAAAGATAAATTAGAATTTAACTTCTACCGTGGATTTGACGATGTATTCTCAGTTGAGAATGACGTACCATTCCCATCATTCTTATAATATTGTCATTAACAAATTTGGAGAGCCTAGAGCTTAACCCACTCTAGGCTTTATCAAAGTGAAATAATGAATACGATTTCTTAATAACAAAAGGAGGAACATATGTTAAAAGAAATTATTGAAAACGAACGCTTTTCGTTCCAAAAAGGTACTTTATCATGGGAAGAAGCAATTAAAGCTGCATGTCAACCTTTATTAGAGCAAAAGATTATTGACCCTGAATACCCGGGTTATATTATTAGTAATGTTCATGAATTTGGACCTTACATTGTAATTGCTCCAGAAATCTGTATCCCTCATGCTCAAGAAGGTAAAGGGGTAAATGATACCGCCGTAGCATTTATGAACGTTGAAGAAGCTGTGGACTTTGGACCAGGTGCTGACTACAAACCACGTTTATTCTTCGTATTAGCATCAACTAATAATGAAAAACACTTAAATAACTTATCTGAGTTAGTTACATTATTAGATGATGAATCTGTTATCAAAGCGTTTGTTGAAGCGCGCTCAAAAGAGGATTTAGAAAAAATTTTAAAAGGAATAGGTGAATAATAATGGAATTTTTATTCAGTTTTTGGCAATTCTTCTACACTAACATTTTCACTAAACCACAATACTTCGTTGGTTTAATCGTATTAGTTGGTTACTTACTATTAGGTCGTAAATGGTATGACGCATTAGCAGGTTTTATTAAAGCAGTAGTTGGTTACATGATCTTAAACGTAGCCGCTGGTGGATTAGTTTCAAACTTCCGTCCAGTATTAGCAGCATTAGGAGACCGTTTTGGATTACAAGCTGCCGTAATTGACCCATACTTTGGTCAAGCTGCTGCAGAAGCTGCATTAAAAACAGCTGGTCATGCAACAGGTTTAACAGTACAGGTATTATTAGTTGCGTTCTTAACGAACTTAGTATTAGTTATTTTCCGTAAATTAACAAAAGTTCGTACAGTATTCATCACTGGTCACATCATGGTTCAACAATCTGCTACAGCAACTTGGTTAATGGCTTTAGCTTTAGGAGATAACGTAAACCAATTACAATTTGTAGTATTATTAGGTATTGTATTAGGTGTATATTGGGCAGTAGCTGCAAATTTAACAGTAGAAGCTACTCAAGAATTAACAGAAGGCGGCGGATTTGCAATTGGTCACCAACAAATGTTTGGGGTTTGGCTAGTTGACAAATTAGCTCCTAAATTCTCAGGTAAAAACGACAAGAAGATTGAAGACTTAGAATTACCAGGTTTCTTATCAATCTTCAAAGAATCAATCGTTGCAACATCAATCTTAATGATTGTGTTCTTCGGCGCAATCTTATTAGTATTAGGTAAAGACTACTTAGTAGGCGTAAATGGACAAGAATTAACAGTTGCTGCTTCTAAATTCAAAATG
>CAJPNA010000215.1 GCA_905371865.1 uncultured Carnobacterium sp. | reverse complement strand
TTCGTGGTTGTTTCAGTTTGTTTATTTTTATTGGAACAGCCAAGGAGAATCAAGCTAAGAGCAACTGTTGATAAGAGTTGTTTTTTCATGAGTAATCTTCCTTTCTTGATTAAGTATAGTGTATCACAATCTAATACTTTAGGGCATAATTTTTTAGAAATAATCGATTTTTTTAAAAGCGAACGTTTGAAGGCGAACTTTTTGAGAATGATGAGAAAAACGGTGAAAAAACTTGCTTTTTGCCAAAAAAATGGTATATTATTCGGTAATAAATTTAATCACTGGAGGTTTGTGCGATGTCAAAATGGGAAACAAAATTTCAAAAAGAAGGGTACACATTTGACGATGTTTTATTAATTCCAGCAGAGAGTCATGTATTGCCGAATGATGTTGATTTGCGTGTGCAATTAGCGAAAAATATTCGTTTAAATATCCCTTTAATCAGTGCCAGCATGGATACGGTCACAGATGCGACGATGGCGATTGCGATTGCGCGCCAAGGAGGTCTTGGGGTCATCCATAAAAACATGTCGATTGCTGAGCAGGCGGAAGAAGTGCACAAAGTAAAACGATCAGAGAGTGGAGTTATCATTAATCCATTTTTCTTAACTCCATCCCATAAAGTACAAGACGCTGAAGACCTCATGGCAAAATACCGTATTAGCGGTGTTCCAATCGTTGATGACTTAGAAACACGTCACCTCGTTGGGATTTTGACAAACCGTGACTTACGATTCATTTCAGATTATTCCATTTTAATTGACGAAGTAATGACAAAAGAGCACCTCGTAACGGCTCCAGTTGGAACATCCCTCAAAGATGCAGAATCCATTCTTCAAAAACATAAAATCGAAAAATTACCTTTAGTAGATGACAAAGGTTGTTTAGCAGGGTTAATCACCATCAAAGACATCGAAAAAGTCATCGAATTCCCGAATTCTGCAAAAGATGAACATGGCCGTTTATTAGTAGCAGCTGCAGTGGGTATTACTTCGGATACATTTGAACGTGCAACAGCGCTACTAGATGCGGGGGCAGATGCCATTGTCATTGATACAGCTCACGGACATAGCGCCGGAGTGATTCGTAAAATCAAAGAAATCCGTGAAACTTTCCCAGAAGCAACATTAATTGCTGGAAATGTGGCGACTGCCGAAGGAACTCGCGCCTTATTTGAAACGGGTGTCGACGTGGTTAAAGTCGGAATCGGACCAGGTTCCATCTGTACAACTCGTGTCGTTGCCGGTGTCGGTGTTCCGCAAATCACAGCGATTTATGATGCCGCAACGGTTGCGAAAGAATTTGGCAAAGCGATTATTGCAGACGGTGGCATTAAGTACTCAGGGGATATCGCCAAAGCCATCGCAGCGGGTGGACATGCGGTGATGTTAGGAAGCATGCTTGCCGGAACCGATGAATCTCCAGGGGAATTTGAAATCTTCCAAGGACGTCGCTTCAAGACATACCGCGGAATGGGCAGTCTAGCAGCGATGGAAAATGGTTCAGGGGATCGTTACTTCCAAGCGAAAAACGAAGCCAATAAACGCGTGCCAGAAGGAATCGAAGGGCGTGTTGCTTACAAAGGTTCTGCGGCGGATATTATCTTCCAAATGGTCGGCGGACTTCGCTCTGGTATGGGGTATGTGGGGGCGCGTAATTTAGAAGAGCTTCGCGAGAATACGCAGTTTGTGCGTATGAGTGGTGCGGGGTTAAGAGAAAGCCATCCGCATGATGTTCAGATCACTAAAGAAGCACCAAACTATTCAATTTCATAAATAGAAACATAGCTATTAACCGAAGGTTTTTGGATATCTTCATAATAGCGATAATAGCTGTACCGGACTGAGCCTAAGGTCTCAGTTCCTCTCGACTCTCAAACTGCCTCTAGGGAATAAATTCCCAGAGGCAGTAATTCGTTTCGAGTACACTCGCTATTATTGCTATTATAGAATCCAAAACCAGGTTAATAGCTATTTTTTTAAATAGTTCATTAGGGAATGAGACAGAACATCATGTGTGCCTTTCACAACCAACGACAAACTGGTATTCTCTTTGAGAGGCAGGGAGGGAAAAGAATATTATGTGTGCTTTTCACGACTTACGACAAAGGGATAGTCTTTTTGAAGGGAGAGAGGATGGGACAGTGTGTGTGCGTTTCACGGCTAATAAAGTGGTGTGCATCTAAACTAAAAACACAAAAGTTTCGGAATGAGAGTGGAGCTGTAATGTTGAAGCGTTAGGGAAATGTTGATGAAGTGGTACTAAAAGAATGGATGCTTGAAAATGCGATTAGAGTGCGCTTTTAGTGGGTTTGCTGTTGAAGTTTGGTCTTTAAAATATTAGAAAAAAGGAAAATTAGTTGTTTTTTTAGTGGGTCATCGGTTATGATGAACTTGTTTCTGAAAATTTATGAAAAGCTTTGAAAGGAAGCGACAAGGATAGCGCCAGGCCTGTTTAAAAAAACGGGTGACGAGGAATGAGTTTATCGAAATACTCGGCGGATGACTCAAGGCAGTGCAGTCTACAGCTACATACAAACCATTTTGTAAGGAAATGACAAAATTGATAGCATGCACCAGAAACATAATCGAAATTACAAAAGTAGGAGGCGCCGAGAGGGACCTCTTATTAAAGGAGTTAAAAATTATGTGTGGAATCGTAGGATGTATTGGACATGGAAAAATCCAAACAGTGGTATTAAACGGATTAGAAAAGCTTGAGTATCGCGGATATGACTCAGCAGGATTATTTATTATGGACGAAGATGGATCAACTCAATTAGTAAAACGTGTGGGTCGTATTCAAAATCTTCGTGATGCAGTGGATGAAGAAATTCCAGCATTTGCAGGGATTGGGCATACTCGTTGGGCAACACACGGACCAGCGACAGAAAACAACGCTCACCCTCACCAATCACAATCAGGTCGTTTCACATTAGTGCA
>CAJPNA010000214.1 GCA_905371865.1 uncultured Carnobacterium sp. | reverse complement strand
ATTTTGTTAAAGGCTAATTCCATTTCTGAAAATAATGGACTTGCAAAATAAATTTTTGTCATTTGAATACCTCCTCTAATACCCTTATCCTACACTAAAAACACCAAAAAGACCAGAAGACATTTCACTCTTCTGGTCTAATCCATTAATTGTATAAAGCATCCACTCGTGCTTGAACAGCATCATCTTCAAGGAACTCATCATAAGTAGAGCCAAGACGATCCACAATGCCTTTTGGTCCAATTTCAATAATACGGTTTGCTGTTGTTTGAATGAATTCATGGTCATGACTTGAGAATAGTAATGAACCTTTGAAGGCGATTAAGCCATCATTTAATGCAGTAATTGATTCTAAGTCTAAGTGGTTTGTTGGGTCATCCAATAATAATACATTCGCTTTAGAAAGCATTAATTTAGATAACATACAACGCACTTTTTCTCCCCCTGAAAGAACGGTTACTTGTTTCATAACATCGTCTCCAGAGAATAACATACGACCTAAGAAGCTACGTAAGAAAGTGTTATCTTGTTCCTCTACTGGTGCATATTGACGTAACCACTCTAAAATATTTAATTTTTCATTTGAGAATTCATCCGTCATATCTTTTGGTAAGTACGCTTGACTAGTTGTGACACCCCACTTGAATGTACCACTGTCTGCTTCCAATTCGCCTGTTAAGATCTTGAATAATGTTGTAATCGCAATATCTGAACGGCTTAAGAAGGCTACTTTATCGTCTTTTGATAATTGGAAGCTTACGTTTTCAAAAATGACTTCGCCATCAATTTTTTTTGATAAGCCTTCTACTAATAATAAGTCATTCCCGATTTCACGCGCTGGTGAGAATCCAACGAATGGATATTTACGGCTTGAAGGTTGAATATCATCCAAAGTAATTTTATCCAACATTTTCTTACGAGAAGTCGCTTGTTTTGATTTAGAAGCATTCGCAGAGAAACGAGCGATAAACTCTTGTAACTCTTTGATTTTTTCTTCTTTCTTCGCGTTTTGGTCTGCTAATAATTTCGCAGCTAATTGGCTTGAATGTAACCAGAAATCATAGTTACCAACGAATAATTTAATCTTACCAAAGTCAACGTCCGCCATATGCGTACATACTTTATTTAAGAAGTGACGGTCATGGGATACAACGATAACAGTGTTATCAAAGTTGATTAAGAACTCTTCTAACCATGCGATTGATTTTGCATCCAAACCGTTTGTAGGTTCGTCTAATAAAAGAACATCTGGTTTACCGAATAACGCTTGTGCAAGTAACACTTTAACCTTGTCCGCTTCGACTAATTCGCTCATCAATTTGTAGTGTTGGTCTTCAGTGATTCCTAAACCTTGTAGTAATTGAGAAGCATCACTTTCAGCTTCCCAACCGTTTAGTTCAGCAAATTCCCCTTCAAGTTCAGCGGCACGGATACCATCTTCATCAGAGAAGTCTTCTTTCATGTAAATAGCATCTTTTTCTTTCATGATGTCATATAAATGCTTATGACCCATAATCACAGTATCAATGACGCGTTCATCTTCGAATGCGAAGTGGTCTTGTTTTAAGACTGTTAAACGTTCATGTGGATCTAGAATCACTTCACCTGTTGTTGGTTGTAGTTCTCCAGATAAAATTTTTAAGAATGTTGATTTTCCGGCACCGTTAGCACCAATAACTCCATAACAGTTTCCTGGTGTAAAAGTGATATTTACATCGTCAAATAATTTACGGTCTGAAAATAATAGGCTTACGTTTTGTACTTTTAACATTTCGTTCTCCTTTGTTTTTGAATTCGATTCATTCTATCATACTCTCACTCTTTTTTAAACCTTTGTACTAACTAAGAAGAAAATGAGGTAGCTTTCTGTAAGCTACCTCTCATCCTTATTTTGTAAATTTTAGTTCAACCTTGTATCCATTCTTAGCTGCCAGCTCAATAATCGTTGATAGTCTCGGATTACTCTTCCCGTTTTCAAAATTTGAAACTTTATTTTGCATCAGTTCATTCGCTTTGGCATATTTTCTTTGAGAAAATCCCGTTCCCAAGCGCAACTCAACTAGCTGCAAGGCAATCTTTTCCTTCGAATATTCTTTATTAAAATCAGATACAAAATTAGGATAAGTAGACTCTAACTCTGTGTATAATCTCTTTTGGTATTGGCCCATTTAGTACACCCTCCCTAAAGTTTCTTGATACTTCGAAAACTAAAGTCTCACGATTATCCTTTATCTCCCCCCATTTTTCCCAGACGGCTGGGGTAAGCCCTTCTTCTTCAACAATGGTCAGTATAGCAAGTATTTTTACTAACTCATCATAAGGAAAATCTATAATCTGCTCGTATACTAATTCTCCAATCTCAAGTGTTTCTCCCATAAACATCCCTCCTAAATTTATTATACTTTATAAGGGTGATACCGTATACGGTATCACCACATCTTTACAAAAAAATCCGTAGACAAAAAGTCTACGGATAATTAAATTATTCAGTTACAATAACTGGACGTTTTAAACGTTCCACAGTTTCAGCAATGTTTCTGAAATGATCACTCACACGTTCTAAGTTACTGAGTAAATCCATAACAAAGATTCCAGATTCTGCTGAAGCAATTCCTTTATTCATACGTTTCATATACTTGTCGCGTACTTCAATTTTTAATTTATCAACGTCACGTTCAATTTGTATTGCTTGTTGGACTTTCTCTTGGTCTCCAGTAGATAATGCATCAATGGATAATGCAAAACCTCTTTTAATAAGCTCATAGATTCCGTCTAATTCTTTAACGGTATCTTCATCAAGAAAAATTTCACGTTCGATAATCGATTTTGCAAAATCAGCAATATTCTCAGCATGATCCCCAATACGTTCAATATCATTTGCAGTACTAAATAATTCGTCAATAGTTTGTTGATCTTTTGCGGAAACTTTTTGTTGAGATATTTCCACTAAATAC
>CAJPNA010000213.1 GCA_905371865.1 uncultured Carnobacterium sp. | reverse complement strand
GAAGTTTAATTTTATCTGGAATTATTGAGTCAAAAGCAAATGAAGTGAAGGAAGCTTATGAAAAAGCTGGATTTACTCTTGTTGAAAGAATGACAATGAAAGAGTGGAATTGTTTTATTATGAAAAAGGATGTTGAGTAAATGCAACGTTATTTTGTAAAAGGAATCGTTAGCGAAACTACTCATTCACTTGAGTTTTCAAAAGAACAGATACATCAATTGAAAAACGTGATGAGAATGAAAGTGGAAGAGCAGTTTGAAATTGTGGATGAGAATAGTACCTTAGCAATAGTTGAACTAGTTTGTTTAGAACCTTTTGAAGTGGGAGTTATTAAGACCTTAAATCAAAAGGTAGAACTTCCCGTGTTCACCGCAATTGCAGTCGGTTTATCAAAAGGAGATAAATTAGATTGGATTGTTCAAAAAGCAACGGAATTAGGAGTTAATGAAATTATTCCTATTGAAATGTCTAGAAATGTTGTGAAATGGAACAAAGATAAAGCTAGCAAAAAAACTGAAAGACTACAAAAAATTGCAGAAGAAGCAAGTGAACAGTCTCATCGATTAAAAGTACCCTTTGTTAGTGAAGTAATGACCATCGACAGTTTGATTGAATATACAAAACGGTATCATCAAAAATTAATTGCCTATGAAGAAGCTGCAAAAGAAGGCGAGACGGTTCAACTTGTAAAGAGTTTACAAGCTTTAAAAGAAGGAGAAAAGATTGTTTTTGTTTTTGGTCCTGAAGGCGGCATTGACGAAAAAGAAGTAGTCAAATTACAAATGAATGAGTTTCATACTTGTTCATTAGGGCTAAGAATTTTACGAGCAGAAACGGCTCCTTTATATGCTTTAAGTGCATTATCCTATCAATGTGAATTACTTCAATAAACTTCAGTTGACGATATTCGTCTAGAGCGGTACTATAAATTACTACATGCAATCAAGAAATGCTTAAGGAGATTCAAATGTCTAAAAATAAGACTTATACCTCAGATGATGTCCTTGCAATGTGTAAGGAGTACATGAATGAGAAGCACATTCAATTTATAGAAAAAGCGATTTATTTCGCAACCTTCGCTCATAAGGAACAAGTGCGTAAATCAGGTGAAGCGTATATTGTTCATCCTATCCAAGTTGCTGGGATTCTTGCGGAATTAAAGCTGGATCCTGATACTATTGCAACAGGGTTTCTTCATGATGTTGTTGAAGATACAGGGTTTAGTATCGATGATATTGAGTATGAGTTTGGAAAAGATGTAGCATTTCTTGTGGAAGGTGTCACGAAATTAGGAAAAATCAAATATAAATCTCACGCAGAACAACAAGCGGAGAATCACCGTAAAATGCTTCTTGCGATGGCTAATGATTTGCGTGTGATTATGGTAAAACTAGCGGATAGACTACATAATCTTCGCACATTAAAATTTCATAAGCCTGAAAAACAAAGAATGATTGCGGAAGAAACGCTTGAAATTTATGCACCGTTAGCGCACCGCCTAGGGATGAATAAAATTAAGTGGGAATTAGAAGACACGTCTCTTCGTTATTTAAACCCACAACAATATTATCGTATTGTTCATCTCATGAATTCAAAACGTGATGAACGTGAAGAGTACATTGAAACAACGATTGAAAATATTAAAGAAGCGACTAAAGATTTGGAAATTGAAGCGGTCATTTATGGACGTCCAAAACATATTTATTCCATTTACCGTAAAATGAAAGATCAAAAGAAACAGTTTAGCGAAATTTATGATTTACTAGCCATTCGTGTATTAGTCGACAGCATTAAAGATTGCTACGCTGTTCTTGGGGCAATTCATACAAAATGGAAACCAATGCCAGGTCGTTTTAAAGACTATATTGCGATTCCAAAAGCGAATATGTATCAATCCATCCATACAACGGTAATTGGTCCTGGTGGCCGACCAGTGGAAATTCAAATCCGTACCTTTGAAATGCACCAAGTAGCTGAGTACGGGGTTGCTGCTCACTGGGCTTATAAAGAAGGTAATAAAGAAAAAGTTACGAACGATCCATTGCAAAAACAATTAGATTGGTTTAAGGACTTAATCGAACTGCAAAATGAAACTAAAGATGCCAAAGACTTTATGAATAGTGTAAAAGGAGATATCTTCGGAGATAAGGTTTATGTCTTTACGCCAAAGGGAGATGTATCTGAGCTTCCTTTAGGTTCTGGGCCGCTTGATTTTGCTTATAATATTCATACTGAGGTTGGTAACAAAACAGTAGGGGCCAAAGTCAATAATAAGATTGTTCCATTGAACTACCAGTTAAAGACTGGGGATATTGTTGAAGTATTGACGTCTGCCAATTCATTTGGACCTTCTCGTGACTGGATTAATCTTGTCTATACAACACGTGCGAAAAATAAAATCAAACGTTTCTTTAAGTTACAAGATCGCGATGAAAATATTATCAAAGGACGCGAGCTACTCGAAAAGCAAATTACAGAGCTTGGATTTAATTTCAAGGACTTTATGACAAAACAAGGTATGAAAGACATTGCTGCTCGTTTCAACTTTGGAACGGAAGAAGATTTGTTAGCATCAATTGGTTTTGGAGAAGTCTCTTATCAAACAGTTGCTAATAAGATGACCGATAAAGCTCGTAAAGAAATCGAGGACCAAAAAGTTGTTGAAACTGCTTTTGAGAAAACGACGACTCAAGGACAGAAGAAAGAAAGTCAAAAGATGAAAATTCGTCATGAAGGCGGCGTGATTATTGAAGGAGTAGACGTTGTTGTAATCCAGTTCCTGGGGACGACATTGTTGGTTATATTACGAAAGGTCGAGGAATTTCTGTTCATAGAAAAGACTGTCCGAACGTTCAACTACCTGAGAGCGAACATAATCGCCTGATCGAAGTGGATTGGGAGGATGCTGCTAACACAGGGCAACAATACGATACGGAACTAGTTGTTGAAGGATATAACCGTAATGGATTATTG
>CAJPNA010000212.1 GCA_905371865.1 uncultured Carnobacterium sp. | reverse complement strand
ATTCATTGAGAGATAGAACTCGCTTTGGTACGCTTGCGCATTTTGTAAGTGCGAGAAACTTCTCTTTTGAGTCAGTTTCAAATAACTTAATAGATTTTGTACGCATCGAGCAGCCTCATCATCTTCTAGTTCTGAGACTAAGTCTGTGCAATCTTCACCTTCAATTTGGTCTTTTTCAATCGTTGAAATCAAGATTTGCATGCTTGTAAATAGATGTCGAAGTTCTTCTGTCACATCAGTATCTACCAGAACGATTTCGCGGCACATCAAACTTGAGCATTCGCTACGCACTTCTTCCAAGTTTTCGAGTTGTGTCACTTTCAATTCCCCTGTGGACACATCCACATACGACAGTGCAAATCGTTTCCCAACAAGCGGTAAAATCGACACTAAATAATGGTTTTGATTTTGCGCTTTGTATTCTGTATAAGTCCCTGGCGTCAAGACTTGAACAACGTCTCGCTTCACCATTCCCTTTGTCAGCTTTGGATCTTCCAACTGCTCACAAATGGCTACTTTCTTTCCAAGTTCAATCAGAATTTTAATATATTCTTTTGCGGCATGATGAGGAACCCCACACATTGGAATTGGATCCTCAGCATTTTTATTTCGACTGGTTAATGTAATTTCGAGAAGTCGTGCTGCTTCAATCGCATCATCATAAAATAATTCATAGAAATCACCTAGTCGATAGAACAATAAGCAATCAGGATACTTTTCTTTAATCGAAAAATACTGTTGCATCATCGGTGTGTGTTTCGTTTTTTGTGGCATTTCTGACTCTCTTTCTAATCTTTTTATTCAAAAAATGGTGCATCTGGAGTAATACGAATCGGTTGAATTGATTTTGCTTTCCCAGTTTTATCATCAATATCAATTAAACAAGCACTTAGCTGGCCTTCATCGTCTTTGGCCACTTCAAATCGTGCCGGTAATTGATTGAGGAATTTCGTAATAATAATATCGCGGTCCATCCCGAGAATTCCGTTATACGGACCTGTCATTCCCACATCACAAAGGAAGGCTGTCCCTTGTGGAAGAACTCGGGCGTCGTTTGTTGGCACATGCGTATGTGTTCCAACGACGGCGGATACTTTCCCGTCTAAGTACCAAGACATCGCTTGTTTTTCACTCGTTACTTCAGCATGGAAGTCAACAAAGATAATCGGAGTTCTCTTTCTAGCTTCCTCAACTGCCTCTGTAATTTTGGTAAAAGGGTCGTCCAGCGTATTCATAAAGACGCGGCCTTGTAAATTAATCACAGCCACTTCTTTATCGTTACATTTCACATAAACGATTCCTTTTCCTGGAACGCCTGATGGATAGTTCAACGGTCGTACCATTTTTGTGGCATCTTCAATGAAATCAAAAATCGATTTGTTATCGAAGGCATGATTTCCAAGCGTTACAACGTCTGCACCAGCCTGCAATAACTCCTTGTAAATTTTTTCCGTAATTCCTTTTCCGTGGGCTGCATTTTCTCCATTAATGACGGTGATTTGCGGTTTATATTTTTTCTTTAATTTTGGGACGTATTGTGTGACCATCTCTCTTCCAAGAGATCCGACAACATCGCCAACAAATAATAATTTCATAAGAGTGCCTCTTTCTAAATCAATGTAGCTCTATTTTACCATAAAATAAGGCTAGAAAATACCTAGATACAACATACACTAGATAGCTTAAATTAACATATATGTTAATTTTACATCACTTGTAATAACACCATATATATAACCGTTGGGACAAAGATACTCAGCAAAGTATTCTCCTTCCACCACTGCAATAACACTACAATTACGACTGCAATGAGTTCTGGAATTTCAAATGGTGAGCTTATAAACGAATATCCTTTAAACAATAGACGACTAGAATCGTAATAATAGCTTGTGGTAAGACCGCCGAAATAAACTTCATACGGGAGGATAAATTCGTTTGATTGCGGAGTACTAAAAACGGAAATAATCGAATCGCAAAGGTCACGACTCCACTAGTGATAAGAGCAAGAATAATATACGTACTACTCATTTTCTTCCTCCTTCATTTGTAATTTCTCGCGTTCAAAAATGGCAATTAAGCCAATCATCGTTGTGGCAAGGAAATATTGTTTTCCAACAAGAAGTAACCAGAAAATCGCGCTGACTCCCCCTATCACAAATGGAAAATAGCGGTCTGCCTTTTTCAATTGGTTCACGAGAATCACGACAAAAAGTGCCGTCATTGAAAAGTCGATTCCCTTTGTGGAAAACGGAAGAAATTCGCCGATGACAACTCCAACGGCTGTTCCAAGAACCCAATAAAAGTGATTCAAGAGCCCAACATAGAGCATTACTTGTTCACTGCTTTCCCTCTTCGTTTGTTTCATCCCTACTAACAGAGAAAAGGTTTCATCTGATAAGGCAAAGATTAAATAAAAAGCCTTCCAACCCAACTTTTTAAATTCTTCAATAAAGCTAACACCGTAAAACAACATTCTGGCATTATACTGCAATCATAAAAAATTCATCCCTGCGCTCATAAATGAGACAAGAGCAAATTGCATGGATCCTGCATATACAAATACACTTGAAAAAATAGAAACCCAAGCCGGAAATCCTTCTTGAGACATCAGAAGTGCAAACGCAATTCCTAAAAAAATATACCCGAAACAGATGGGCAAACTAATCTTAAACGCTTGTTTCAATTCGTTCATACATTCTCCTAAAAATAAAAAAAGATTGAAAGTCCACTACTTGAGGGCTTTCAATCTTCATTTTAACCTATTTTTATAAAGATTTAAATGTATTCACTACGTTTTCTACAGTGAAGCCTAATGTTTCCATGACTTTATTTCCGTTACCTGATAAACCGAAGCGGTCGATCGTCACAGTTGCTCCGTCAAGGCCAACATATTGTCCCCATCCGAAGCTTGAACCCATTTCAACGGCTACACGTTTACGAACATCGCTAGGTAATACTGATTCACGGTATTCTTTTGGTTGTTCTTCGAATAAGTTCATTGATGGCATTGAAACAACTG
>CAJPNA010000211.1 GCA_905371865.1 uncultured Carnobacterium sp. | reverse complement strand
TAGGAATTCTTGACGAATTTTATCCTCAAATTCCTTATATGTTGAATTATCTTTTTCAAGAGTATCCCATTTATTGACTACAATAAGGACCCCTTTCCCGGCTTCATGAGCGTATCCTGCAATCTTCTTATCTTGTTCTTGAATTCCCTCTTCAGCATTCAAGACTACACAAACAATATCGCTTCGTTCAATCGCTCTAAGCGCACGAAGTACACTGTACTTTTCGGTCGATTCAAAGACACGTCCTTTTTTTCGAATACCAGCAGTGTCAATCATTTTAAAAACAGTTCCATTCTCATCTTCAAATGTTGTATCAATCGCATCACGGGTAGTACCTGCAACATTAGAGACAATCACACGTTCTTCGCCAAGCATCGCATTCACTAAACTTGATTTTCCCACATTTGGACGGCCAATAAAGCTGAACTTAATGACATCTTTTTCATCTTCGTCTTCTTTATCTTTAGGGAATGCTTTGACTGCTGCATCTAGTAAGTCCCCTAAACCTAAGCCATGGCTTCCTGAAATTGGGAATGGTTCACCGAATCCTAATGAATAGAAATCAAAAATTTCTGAACGTAATTCAGGATTATCGACTTTATTAACAGCAAGTAAAACTGGTTTGTTTGTGCGGTAGAGTAATTTTGCAATGTGTTCGTCAGTCGTTGTCACGCCCTCTTTCACACTTGTTAAAAAGATAATGACATCCGCTTCTTCCATCGCGATTTCTGCTTGCATACGGATGTTTGACATAAACGGCTCATCCGTAATATCAATTCCACCTGTATCAATAATATTAAATGAGTGCCCTAGCCACTCACCTTCAGAATAGATACGGTCACGAGTAACTCCAGCGATATCTTCTACGATTGAGATACGCTCTCCGACAATTCGGTTAAAAATTGTAGACTTTCCGACATTTGGTCTTCCTACAACGGCAATAACTGGTGTTGACATACTATTCCTCCTTTATCTCTTATTGCGTCATAAAAATAGTCTGGAACCAGTCCAGACTATTTCCACTTAACTTTTAATAGTAATGTTATTCTTCAACTTTAAGTTCTGAAAGTTGATCTCCTAAACGATCAGCTAAAGAGAATGAAACATCTTCTTCAGGTAATTCGTATGTTTCTTCAACTACTTCCACAACTTCTTCTTTTTCAGGTTTTGGAGCTTCTTGTAAAGCTTTAATACTTAAAGAAATACGTTGTTGTTCTGGATGAACTTCAAGAACTTTCACTTGAACTTCTTGACCTTCTTTAAGAACTTCGTGTGGAGTTGCAATATGTTGGTGAGCAATTTGTGAGATATGAACTAATCCTTCTACACCAGGGAATAATTCAACAAATGCTCCGAAACTAGTTAGACGTTTTACTAAACCATCTAATACAGAACCAACTGCTGCGCGTTCTTCAATGTTATCCCATGGTCCTGCTAATGTATCTTTGATCGATAATGATACACGTCCACTTTCTGAATCTACAGAAATGACTTTAGCATGAACTTCTTCGCCAACTTTTAATTTATCGCTTGCTTTTGCAACATGCTCATGAGAGATTTGTGAGATGTGAACTAGCCCATCCACACCACCTAAGTCGATAAACGCACCGAAGTTTGTTAATCGAGCAACTTTACCAGTCACTACAGAACCTTCTTGAATGGATTCAAATACAGCTGCACGCTTAGCTGCTTTTTCAGCCGCAACTAAGTTTTTACGTGATAAGATTAAACGATTTTCGCTTGGTTCGATTTCAACGATTTCAAAAGCTAATGTTTGACCTTTGAATTGAGTTAAGTTATCAACATAATGGTCTGATACCATAGAAGCTGGTACGAAAGCACGAACTCCTGCATCCACCACTAAACCACCCTTCACAGCATCCACAACTGGAGCTTCGATGATTTCTTTGTTATCAAATTTAGCTTGAATTTCTTCCCAAACTTTACGTGCATCTACACGTTTTTTAGAAAGTAAGAAACTTCCATTTTCTTTATCTTTGATTTGTTTGATGACTACTAAATCAACGATATCCCCTACAGATAAAACGTCTTCTACACGTTCTACGGGCGATGTTGATAATTCATTGAAAGGAATAACCCCTTCAACTCCTCCACCGATAATTCCTACGATGGCTTGTTTATCTTGTAGAGTTAATACTTCACCTTGTACTAAGTCTCCGATTTGAATATCTTTAACGATATCTAGCGCATCTTGCATTGTTTGTAATTCTGACATGTGACTTCCTCCTAGCGCGACAATTCATGCGAACGGAAAGTTCATTGTTTTACAAAAAACCTTTCATCCTCTTACATAATACCACTAACTAAAAGTGATTACTAGTCTTTATTTGTAAAATCTGGTTAATTCAGCATCTTTTCTTGGATAAGATTCGTAATTTCAGAAACAACTTCTTGAATTGATAGGCTTGTTGTGTCGATTTCAATTGCATCATCCGCTTTTTTAAGTGGAGACTCTTTTCTGGTGCTATCTAAAAAATCACGATGCGCAATTTCTTCTTCTAATTTTTCAAGTGAAAGATCAATGCCCTTTTCTTGATTTTCTTTAAATCGACGAAGTGCTCTCGCTTGAACAGAAGCAACTAAATAAATTTTTAACTCGGCATTTGGAAGTACAACTGTTCCTATATCTCTTCCATCCATAATAATAGAATGATTATTGGCGATTTTTCTTTGCATTTCCACTAGTTTTTTCCGAACTGCTTTAATAGCTGACACTGCAGAAACATTTCTTGTAACTTCAAGATTACGAATCTCACGTGTGACATCATCGCCGTTTAAGAAAACGAGTTGTCCATCATCCGAATTTTTAAAACTAATCACTAAATTCTCTAATATATCTTTGATTGCTTCATTATCAACAACTGCAATATTATTTCTTAAAAAAGCCAATGTTGTTGCACGATACATCGCACCCGTATCTAAGTATAGAAAATTCGTTTCTTGAGCAATCAATTTTGAAATTGTACTTTTCCCAGACGAAGCTGGTCCATCAATTGCAACT
>CAJPNA010000210.1 GCA_905371865.1 uncultured Carnobacterium sp. | reverse complement strand
TAAAAAAGCTGTTGAAGATGCAAAAGCTAAAATTCTTGACGGAAGCATCAAAGTTCCTGCAGAATAAAATTCAAACATTGACTCTCAGGAAGCGATCTTAGAGAGATCGCTTCTTTGAGATTGAGACAAAAGGTTTTGTCTCAATAGAGCTTACTAACTCTTAGTAGGTTCTATTGAAATAAAAGTTTTGAAAGGATGGGATCACAATGACACATGAAAATGTCATCGAAATGCGGGAGATTACCAAAATCTTTGGACAATTTGTTGCAAATGACAAAATTAACCTTCATCTTCGTCGTGGTGAAATTCATGCTCTTTTAGGAGAAAACGGAGCAGGTAAATCTACTTTGATGAATATGTTGGCAGGATTGCTTGAGCCTACTAGTGGTGAAATTGCAGTAAATGGGCAAGTTGTTAAACTAGACTCACCGTCGAAAGCAGCCTCTTTAGGTATTGGAATGGTGCACCAACACTTTATGCTGGTCGAAGCATTTACTGTTGCCGAGAATATTATTTTAGGAAGTGAAATTACTAAGAATGGTGTTCTAGACATCAAAAAAGCAATCCAAGAGATAAAAGAATTATCTGAAAAATATGGACTTGCCGTAGATCCTTCTGCAAAAATCGAAGACATTTCAGTCGGCGCTCAACAACGTGTTGAAATCTTAAAAACTCTTTATCGTGGTGCTGACATCCTTATTTTTGACGAACCAACAGCTGTATTAACACCAGCTGAAATCGACGAATTGATGATCATTATGAAGAACCTTGTCAAAGAGGGGAAATCGATTATTTTGATTACGCACAAGTTGGATGAAATTCGTGCAGTTTCTGATCGTGTTACAGTTATTCGTCGTGGTAAAAGTATTGAAACGGTTGAGATTGCTGGTGCTACAAACCAAGATCTAGCTGAAATGATGGTAGGACGTTCTGTTTCATTTACAACAGAAAAAAATCCTCCTCAACCAAAAGAAGTCATTCTTTCAATCAAAGATTTAGTAGTTAATGAAAACCGTGGTATTCCAGCTGTCAAGAATTTATCACTTGATGTTCGTGCAGGTGAAATTGTTGGTATTGCCGGAATTGACGGAAATGGACAAAGTGAATTAATTCAAGCGATTACTGGTTTGCGTAAAGTTAAGTCAGGAACTATTAATATAAAAGGTAAGGATGTAGTTGGCTTGCCTCCTCGTAAGATTACGGAAATGAAGGTCAGTCACGTTCCTGAAGACCGTCATCGTGATGGTTTGGTCCTTGATTTGACTATTTCTGAAAATATCGCTTTACAAACTTACTATAAAGAACCACTGAGCAAGAATGGTATTTTGAATTATACTAATATTCATAATTATGCTCGTAAACTGATGGAAGAGTTCGATGTTCGTGCGGCAAATGATTATGTTCCTGCATCAGCTCTATCTGGAGGAAACCAGCAAAAGGCAATTATTGCTCGTGAAGTGGACCGTGATCCAGACCTTCTAATTGTTAGCCAGCCTACACGTGGATTAGACGTTGGAGCAATTGAGTATATCCATAAACGTTTAATTGGTGAGCGTGATAAAGGAAAAGCAGTTCTTGTTGTCAGCTTTGAATTGGATGAAATTCTCAATTTATCTGACAGAATCGCTGTTATTCATGACGGTAAAATTCAAGGTATCGTAACGCCAGCTGAAACCAATAAACAAGAACTTGGTATTTTGATGGCCGGAGGAGAATTAAAGAAGGGAGATTCTAATGTCTAAGAAAACACAGCAGATTGCCGTTCCTTTGATTTCTGTCGTTCTTGGGATTTTACTCGGTGCGATTATCATGTGGATTTTTGGCTACGATGCTATTTGGGGGTATGAAGAACTTTTCAAAACAGCCTTTGGTACTCTAAGAAGTTTGGGAGAAATCTCTCGTGCAATGGGACCGTTGATCTTAATTGCCCTTGGTTTTGCAGTGGCTAGTCGAGCTGGCTTCTTCAACGTTGGTTTGCCTGGTCAAGCCTTGGCGGGATGGATTACTGCCGGTTGGTTTGCCTTATCATTTCCAAATTTACCGCGTCCACTTATGCTCATCATGACTGTATTCCTTGGTATTGTAGCGGGTGGTATCATTGGTGCGATTCCTGGTATTTTACGTGCTTACCTTGGAACATCAGAGGTCATCGTAACGATCATGATGAACTATATCGTTCTATATGTTGGAAATGCCTTTATCCATAGTTTCCCGAAATCTGTCATGCAGAGTGTGGATTCTAGTATCACTGTAGGTCCTAACGCTACCTATCAGACAGAGTGGTTGCGTGCTTTGACCAATAATTCGCGGATGAACATCGGAATCTTCTTTGCAATTATTGCAGTTGTTCTGGTATGGTTCCTTCTTAAGAAAACTACTCTTGGCTTTGAGATTCGTTCAGTTGGTATCAATCCGCATGCAAGTGAGTATGCCGGTATGTCAGCAAAACGTACAATTATCCTTTCAATGATTATTTCTGGTGCCCTTGCTGGTGTCGGAGGTGTAGTAGAAGGACTTGGTACATTCCAAAACGTTTATGTTCAAGGTAGCTCATTAAGCGTTGGCTTCAATGGTATGGCAGTTAGTCTTCTTGCAAGTAATTCTCCTGTAGGAATTCCTTTTGCAGCCTTCCTGTTTGCAGTACTTCAGGTTGGAGCTCCAGGTATGAATGTTGCAACTATTCCTTCTGAATTGGTCAGCATCGTAACAGCATCTATCATTTTCTTTGTAAGTGTTCATTACATTATTGAACGTTTTATAAAACCACGCAAACAAGAAAAGGGAGGTAAATAAGATGAATTTTGTCTCAATGCTAAATTTGTTAGTGTCGTCAATGCTTATTTATGCAGCTCCTTTGGTTTTCACTAGTATTGGTGGTGCCTTCTCTGAACATTCAGGTGTTGTTAACGTGGGACTTGAAGGTATCATGGTAATGGGTGCTTTCTCAGGTGTTGTTTTCAACCTTACGTTTGAAAGTACTTTCGGTAGTTTAACACCTTGGTTGGCCCTTTTGGTCGGTGGAGTAG
>CAJPNA010000209.1 GCA_905371865.1 uncultured Carnobacterium sp. | reverse complement strand
ACACCCATAAACCGACATTTCTACACCCATAAACCGACATTTCTACACCCATAAAACTCGAAAACCCTTGGGACTCTAAGATCCGCGGAGGTATTAAATATATTATTAAACATATATATAAAATATATATAAATAAGGGTCTCACTTCGTTTCGCCCCAAAAACTACACCTTCGTTTGATTTTTTTGAGGCTTCGCCTTAGAGCCCTTCGGCTCTCGGTCGCTTCGCTCCCAGAGGGCTTGCGCCCTCTTTGTTAGCAGTAAATCCAACATTTGTGATCTTACGTTTTACTTTTTGTTTTGAACGCAACACAGCTGGCCTATAAGAGAGTATAAAGCTAGAGGGTAGATGATGGCTATTTACACTAGATGAATTCTGTAATTTAGCTTATGAAGCCAATAGAAAGCCGGCTCAAAGCCGTCCGCTTTTGGTGTAGATGAAATACGTAAGTTAGCGAAAGTAAAGTGAAATGGCAGTAGCAACTCAATGTGTATTTCATGTAGCAGTTAAACTAGATAAACTGTATAAATTGCTTAAGTGCAACCAAAAAAACACATACTTTTACTGAAGTCACAAGTAGATTATCTATCTGCTAAAATCAAGATCATCTTTCTCAAATGTTCTATCTCCATCCTCTAATTCGAGATCTTTTCTCTGGATAATCTTCTCAGCAATCTCATTACGTTCTTGATCTGTCAGATAATACTCTTGATCCTGCAACTGATATTTGTATTTGTTTCTATCCTCAATCATAGAGGTCAATTCTTTAGACAAGTTATCATTTTCTTTGATTAGACTAGCCATTTCTTCTTTTAGTTTTGCAATCGTAGCCCTCAGACGCTTTACAATTCCTAAACCAAGAACATGATCTTTAAAATCTTTCAACAACTGCATCAGTGGACCAGGATTAGCCCTGCGGGCCAAATCATCGAAATCTTTCTCTGGGACCATAACATAGCGCTGTTTTGAATTGCCTAGCCCTCGTTCTGCGATTCTATAGTTGCGCTTATCGTCGATTGGCTTATCCGCGATCAGCTGCATCTTCAGCATCGCATCGACTGTTGCATCTTCGATCATTTCGAGATCAAGTTCTTCAGATTTGCTCACTATCTCATCGTTAATCCGCTTAATCTCTCTAGCTTGTTGCCTTTTACTAGCCTCAAAAGCCTCTTCTCGCTTTTGAAATTTTTCTTCTTGTTGTCTCAATCGCTCGTTTAACTCATTCATCTTTTCTTCGTGAGCTTGTTCTTCTCGCTGGATCTTAACAATCTGACTTGATCTTCGATTCTCAATATATTCCATCGCGTCTTTATATTCGCGCATATCCTTGATATCGTTGGTTTGCCCAGCTTTTCGGTCGATTCCGATTTCATGGACAAACTCATGCAGACGATGAATTTCTGCATCTCTAAACGCTTTGAACTGCTCCCTCCCAGATGGGCCGAAGCCTTCCTGTTCCAGAGCCTTTCTAAACGATGGTTGCACAGCAAGCCCATTTTTGTATCCAGTTGCCGTTGGGACCACGTTAAAATGGGCGTGAGGGGCCCCAGCTTCGTCTAAATGAACGACAGCATTATAGATGGTCATATTACTATGTCGTTCGTTAAAATCGCGGACATAACGTTCTAGAGCCTCTCCCACTTCTCGTTTTTCTTCAAAACTCAATCTTTCCCAATCAGCTTTGTTTCCGACGGTCACGATGAATTCCCTCTGAAGGTCCAAATTTTTGGATTTCTGGACGTGTTTATAGTAGTCATCAATTTTGCGATCTTTCCGCTTTTGCTTTGCGTTGTAAGTATTCAGCGCATCATCAAAGAGTTCGTGATAAACGTCTTTTATATCACGTTTGAAAATCTGAATATTGTATTTTGATTTTTCACGTTCGATATGCTTGTGAGCGTCGCTCATAAACTCTTTTTCCGTCAGTTCGCGATTGTTGTGTCGAATATTAGTTTGTCTTGGATTAGTTTTGAAGGATAATGTCATTGTTTTATTCATGATTTAAACCTACCTTTTAAGATTTACTATTTTAAGAGTTACTAATAGTATGCCATCTTTTGTTAAAAAAAAAGACAAAACAGAAGAAAAAACGCAACATTCAAAGAATTTAACTAGGCTAATAATCTAGTTAATAAAAATATGGATAGATATAGAGATCCATGTTTTGTCCATTTCGTGGGTTTATATATAAGTCCATGAAAAATACAAATAATGGTCTACATAGTTGTCCATGATTTGAGTAGAAAATGGACTATATATAGGACCATGAAAATATAGAATAATGGGATATATAGTAGACCACGAAATGATAAAATCATGGAACATGTATAAGTCCATTATTTATATAAAAGATGGACAACATATAGGCCCATTATTGGGCTTAAACGTGGTCCAGTATATAAAACCATTAACCAACTTAAAAAATGCGCAAGGTAGCCCGAAAAGCGGGCTAAGACGCAGCGCTATCGCTATCCTGCGTCTATATTGTCGATTTAAAACAGACGTAAAAATCATAATCCAAAGTCGGGATTTAGCGGGGCGTTTCTGTTACTCTTTACCAAAGAGTAACGTTTTTGCACCTTTGACATCGCTTCGCGACGTACAAAGGTAAAACGCTCTGCCGAGGGCCATGGGTTGCACCCCTTTTTTGGCCCATCATGGTCCAAAAAATTCACTGCGTTTTTCGGCCCACAAAGTGGACTCGAAAAAATTCGGCGCGAACAACGCACCGAAAAAATTGCCCCCTGCAATTTTTGCTTGCCCATCTTTTGCTAACAAAATAATTTCAGCTGCGTTAAAATTATCAGCAAAAAATGGTCTTCGCCCTTCGCACGAACCAGCGTGCGATTTGTCCGCGAATCACGCAGACAAAAAAAGAGAGCTTGTAACTCCCTACCATCATTATTTTAACTAGGCTATTACTGTAGTTAGTGTTTGCGATTCGACATATATTCCTCATACGAGATTTCCAGCGGCTCATAAATCGAGATAGTATTAAGCTCAACTAACGGTTGTTTCGTATCATTTCTT
>CAJPNA010000208.1 GCA_905371865.1 uncultured Carnobacterium sp. | reverse complement strand
TACTAAAATAAGGTTAATAATTGCTGGGTTTGGAGAAATCTCTCTTAGTTTAGAAAGAGTTTCTTCTACGGTTAAGTGTTCTTTTACCGTAATGTACTCCGTTGTCATAATCCCCCCGGCTGTATCCGGAGCGTAATTTAACATCGTTTGAATATCATCTTGAGAACTTTGCTTCATCATTTTGATATAACGTTTACGTATTCCCACTGGTAAATTTCCTAAAATATCCACGACATCATCGTTTGACATTTGCTGGAACAGTAAAATTACACGTCTAAATGGTAATTTCTCAAGCATTCGTAATTGGAAATCAGGTTCAGCAACTTCTAAAATTGAAGCTAATCTAGTATTTGAGATAGAGAACATGAAATTCTTTAGAACGTCATCATCCACTTCTTCTAACGCCAAAGCAATATCAATCGGATAATTCTCATTAAAAAGCTCTCTTATTTTCTTAACATCTTTATTCGAAACAATAAGTGCAATATTATCTTTCATGACTCTTCTCCTTTCTTTTCCAATAGTACCAGTATAGCATAATTACCATTCTATCAACAATTCACAAGCAGAAAAAGTTACGCTATAATATAAGAAAATAACTTAGGAGGTCTCTTATGAAAACGAAAGAAGAATGGATTGAAGAATTAGCCTTAGAACCACATGTAGAAGGTGGTTATTTCAGACAAACGTATAAAGCTGTTGAAACAGTAAAACTACCTGATGGACGTATTCGTTCACTTTCCACCTCTATTCTGTTTTTATTAACGAATCAAAACCCATCCCACTTCCACTTACTTTCGTCCGATGAAATCTGGTACTATCACTACGGACATGCGTTAACCGTGCATATGATTCACCCTGATGGTACTTACGAAACAGTAGAAATTGGACCAGGAGAAGGTCAAAAGCTTCAATTCACTGTTCCAGCAGGAGTCGTCTTTGGATCTACCATTGAATCAAACAGCGAAAAAGACTTTGCTATTGTAAGTTGCAGCGTGACACCTGGTTTTGAATACAAAGATTTCAAACTCTATACACAAGAAGAATTATTAGAAAAGTATACGGAACACGAAGAAATCATTCGCCGTCTTGCTGTCATTACAAAATAAGCAAAAAAAGAACTTAGCATATTCGTTGCTAAGTTCTTTTTCTATTATTCAAATGTATCTTTAAATGCGTTCTTCATCTTGTCGAAGAAGTTTTCTTCGCCATTATGAAGTTGCGTTCCTTCCTCATTAGCAAATACTTGTAAAGCTTGTCTTTGCTTATCTGTAAGCTTCTTAGGAGTGTCTACGATGACTTCCACATGTTGATCACCGTTTCCTGTACCACGAAGTTTTGGAGCTCCCTTACCACGTAAACGTAAAATGGTTCCTGATTGCGTTCCGGCAGGAACTTTTAATTTTACTTTACCGTGAACAGTTGGTACATCGACCTCATCTCCAAGAGCAGCTTGGGCAAAGTTCACATGAAGTTGATAGTAAATATCTGCTCCTTGACGTTTGAATGTCTTGCTTTGTGCGACTCTAAAGATGACATAAAGGTCACCATATGGCCCACCATTGAAACCAACTTCCCCTTGTCCTTGAAGGCGCATTTGGTTTCCATCTTCAACCCCAGCAGGGACTTTCACTTTGACTTTATGTGTTTCATCTACTTGACCATGACCGTGACAGGTTGGACATTTTTCTTTAATTTCTTGTCCTGAACCATGACACACATCACAAGTTGTTTGACTCATCATACGACCAAATGGTGTATTTCTTTCAACGTTGATCACACCTGAACCATGACATTTAGAACATGTTGTTGGACTTGTTCCAGGTTTTGCTCCACTACCATGGCACGTTTGACATTCGTCACTACGATGGTAATGAATCGTTTCTTCTTTACCAAAGATAGCTTCTTCAAATGTTAAATCCATGACATACTGAAGGTCAGCCCCTTGACGTGGCATATTCGCTCGATCAGCACGACTACCTCCACCACCGAAGAAACTACTAAAGATATCTTCGAATCCGCCAGTAAAGTTTCCATTACCGCCAAATCCTCCAAAACCATCAAATCCACCACCGAATCCTCCGCCGCCAAACCCAGAATTCGGATCGTAAGAAGCATGTCCGTATTGGTCATAGGCTGCACGTTTTTGAGCGTCACCTAATATTTCATAAGCTTCAGCAATTTCTTTGAACTTTTCATCTGCTCCAGCTTCTTTATTAATATCTGGATGGTATTTTTTAGATAGTTTACGATAAGCTTTCTTAATATCTGCTTCAGAGGCATCTTTGGATACGCCTAAAATTTCATATAAATCTCTTTTGGCCACTAATTGCCCCTCCTTTTCTTTCTTAGTTTACAAAGGATATGGGCGTAAGGCTACAAAGTAGTCTTACACCCTATCTTCTTAGCAAATATTAATCTACTTCTTCGAAGTCAGCGTCAACAACGCCATCATTATTTGAAGATGCTTGTTCTGTTGGTCCTTCTTGAGAAGCACCTGCTGCTTGTTGAGCTGCGGCTGCTTGTTCATAAAGTTTAACACTTCATTTAAAGCATCACGTTTCACTTTTATAGCGTCTAAGTCATTTGCTTCAACAGCTGCTTTTAATTCATCACGAGCTGCTTCAGCTTTTTGAACGTCGCTAGCATCTACTTTACCATCTAATTCTTTCAATGTTTTATCAACAGTGAAGATTAATTGATCAACTTCGTTACGTAAATCTACTTCTTCTTTACGTTTTTTATCTGCTTCAGCATTTGCTTCTGCATCTTTCACCATACGTTCGATTTCTTCATCTGATAAGCCTGAAGAAGATTTAATTGTAATTGCTTGTTCTTTACCAGTTCCTAAATCTTTTGCACGTACATTTACAATACCGTTTTTATCGATATCGAAAGTTACTTCAATTTGTGGCACCCCACGAGGAGCGGCAGGAATGTCTGTTAATTGGAAACGACCTAAAGTCTTGTTGTCTGCTGCCATTGGACGTTCACCTTGTAATACGTGTACGTCTACTGCTGGTTGGTTATCCG
>CAJPNA010000207.1 GCA_905371865.1 uncultured Carnobacterium sp. | reverse complement strand
ATACATAGACACTCTATAAAACCAATAGTGCCAATGGTTTCTGTTTATGTACGGTTTTGAAGCAACCCTACATAAACTATACATAACTCTACATAGTTTGATTAAAAGTTAATGAGAAACTATCATTTTTAATTAATCCTAATCCTTTGTAGTAAACTCCATCTGTTTTTCTATGCTTTGTGAACTTTTTCCCTAACTCCATCCCGAATTTTGTTTTTGTGTAACCGTCATACTCTTTACTGTCTTTTACCCATTCAGTAAAATCGACCCATAAATCGTTAAACTTTTCCTCCCGATGCGATTCTGTTATACAATTTTCAATTAGGAAACGTTCGATGATATCCATTTCGGAACGGTAATCGTGACGTTGTTCTGCAATAATCAATGGTTCTTCACTTAATCCGTGTTCTTTCCATTTTTTATATCCTTCCAAACACCAGTTTAAAATTCCCGACAATTCTTCTTTTAATTTAAAGGTTAGTTTCTTATCCACCTTATCTTCTGAAATCATATATCCGAACGGAATCAGTACCATTCTTCGCCAAATACCATCATCCGTACCGCTGATAATCGGTTTATAGTTAGTTGCCATCCACAGTTTAAATTCGGGTTTAAATTCGAACTCTTTCCCGTATAGGAATCTGGCAGTCACTGTATCTCCACCAGTGATTTGTTTTACCGTTCCTTCATCTAGTTTCATTCCTCTATTAGGTTCGGTAGTAGTAACGAATCTCGCACCTTTTAAACGCGCTATATCTTGGTTTGCTGATTGCGCACCCGATTTAATTGCAATCGTTTGTGGTTGTATGTTCATTGCATAGCTGCCAAACACTTCATTTAATATATTCAACAGTACAGATTTACCGTTACGACCGTTACCTAGTAAAATAAACATAACTTGCTCTGTAGTATCGTTTGATAACGAATATCCAACCGCACGCTGTAAGTAATCGATTAATTCTTTATCGCCTTGAAAAATTTCTTGTAAGAACGTCTCCCATCTCGGACAAGATGCATTCGGATTGTATTCCGCATTTGAAATTCGAGTGAAATATTTATTCTTACCAGTTTCATGTTCCATCAGTGTTCGAGTATTTAAATCGATATAACCATTGTGTGTGTTGAATAAATTACCGTAACTATCAAATAAGTTTTGTTCAATCGAAACATGGTGTTGTACGTCTTCTACCATGTTTTTCTTACCTTTTACATTCCGTGTGTATTTCGCATGCTTTGCTAAGTTCTTACGTGCTTCTTCAACCAATTTTTCATCGTTAGGGTCACTTACGTAAATTGGTTCTTTTAAAATATTGTTTGCAACGAAATCTGCCATTTCATAAATCTTACCTAATGTGTCTTCCGTCCAATATTTATTATTCCAGTAATACCAACAACGATTTCCGTAGCTGTATAGCACGTTACTATCGAATGTATATAAGAAACGCTCTGTGTTACCCATATCGTCATAACTGAATTGTTTTCGTGGTTTCTTACTACCTTTCAAAACTTCTTCTGACAGATTCAATGAGAACGGTTGAAATACATCTTTACAGTCTTGAATTGCTTTCATCAACGTTTGATAACCATAAGTGAAATTACCGTGTTTTTTATCCCACTTTTCACGATAGAGACTTGACCGTCTGAAAATCGAATCCATTTTCTCGAAATCTTTTGCAGTCCAGTACGCTAAATCGTTTGCGAAAGCCATATCTGCTTCGGATTGTGATGGGTATACTTGTTTCCATCCGCCTTCTAATAACAATCTAAATCTGTCTTTATTTTTACTGTTTAATGCTTCTTGAATAATTTCATCGATAGATAGATTATTCCCATCTGTTTGTAGCAAGGATAACTCTGCAATCGGAATATTTTGTTCACCGATATACTTGTGATGTAGGTAGTTAATTTTACCCATATCATCATCGAAAATTGTGTCGTATTCTCCAATTTGATTACCAGTCATCGTAAAGAATCGACCCGAATCGTACATTTCAATATCGCCTTTTCTTCTACCTCCAGGCGGTAATTGACCTTTGCAGATAATATGAACACCTTTCCCAGAAGGGGATATTTCTGCATAACTCGTAAGCGTATCGATGAAATCTGCAACAATGTTATTTTCGAAATCTTGATTCTGATAACGAATGATTTCTGATTCGATATTATCGAGGTCTACACCGTAATGTTCTCCATCAAAGAAATAACCTATGCCATCATATTTATCTACAACACTTAGGGCAGTATCGAAATCCGTCCACGTTGTTGGGTCGTTTGATTTTGCCAACTGCCCTGTGTTCGCATTAAAAGGTCTTTTGGTGAATTTGTTTTTTTCGGGTTGCCATTCTTTACGGAATACACACCAGTTTTCTTTCTCTAGTAATTCGACTGGTATGTTATCGTAAAGTTCTTTCATTTAATTCTCTCCCAGTTATTAAATTAGAATGGTAAATCATCATCTGAAATGTTCACAGCGTTATTTACAACTGTATTATTTTTAAATGTGTGAGCTACATTCGGGAATTTTGATTGTTCCCAACGTTTTACATTGATGTTTGTATAAGTTTGCCCATCGTTTTCAGATTCTTCTTTTTTGACTGTTACTAATGCAGGTTTGCCTACAAAATCTGATAACAATTCTTTCATCGAGTTGTATTGTTTACCTTGTGATAGGTTTAATGCTTTACCGATTGTGTTGAATGATTTCATATTGTATTTACCAGTTTCTTTTGTCTTCCAGACTTTGTGGAAGATTAAAGCATTTTGTGATTGTTGTTGAATATCATTTCGAACTGCTAATACGACCTCGACATAATCTGTTCC
Source organism: uncultured Carnobacterium sp. (assembly GCA_905371865.1). Taxonomy (GTDB): domain Bacteria; phylum Bacillota; class Bacilli; order Lactobacillales; family Aerococcaceae; genus Granulicatella. Next base: position 217 of record CAJPNA010000207.1, on the reverse strand, counting down.
TGTTTGTGTTTGCTTTTCTTCTGATGAAGTTACTACTGTTTCGTATGTACCATCTTTTAATCCCCCGCTAAATGTATCGTTAAAATCTAATGAAAATCCTGCCATTTATTTTTCCTCCTAAAAATTAATTTTTAATTCGTATTTTGATTTGTATTTTCTAACCCAAAGTGGCGCATCTGGTAATTTAAGTTGTTTTGCCATGAATGCAGCCCACGAT
>CAJPNA010000206.1 GCA_905371865.1 uncultured Carnobacterium sp. | reverse complement strand
TATTTTTCAGTTGTAAATTTTAATTCGCGGAATTCACCCAAACGAGGGAAACCAATGATAGTCGTTGACATAAACGTCCTCCAAAAATTGTTGTTGAAACTATCTTAACAGAAAATCCGCCCTCTGTATAATTGGAATTTCCCAGAGTTTGATATAGTTTAAAACTATACCACCATTATAGACAAAAGAAAAAGATTTGAGACACGTGTCTCAAATCCCTTTTTTTGCTTGTTTTTAAGTTACATACTAGTTTATAGATTAAAACAGGCTATCGCTAATTCTTATAAACAACTATGACTTGTTATTAGAAAAGACTATAGGTTATCTAAATTTTGATTTCTATTATCATGTTTTGATAAAATGAGCGAATCAATTGGGGTCCACTGCTAACTATACTAAACTTTAAGCATCTTTTCATCTTCTAAAAATTTCCTGATACTTAGGATACAATGTAATAATTTTCTTTTAGTTCTCGGAAACGGTCAAAACCGAGAATGCCCTCATTTTGTAATCTGCCTAAAACAACGCTAGGATGAATATCGACTTCCTCAGCAAAGCGTATGATATCCGACTTATCAAAGTTTCCTTTTTCTACAAAAGTTTGATAGTCTTCAGGGTTTATCAAAAGATCTTTTGCAAACTGGTCTGCCTCTTCCTCAGAACGTCGGTATGAGTCACTGTTTCCGTCTTCAGATGAAAAATCGTTCTGTAAAATGTGCCCAATCTCATGGAAAAGTGAGAACCAGAAAATATCGGATGCCTTGTTTCGGTCTGTCAATAATAGCAAGGCACTACCATTGCTGAATTTTTTTGTAGCACCATTCAGATTAGCATTTGCCAAAGCAGGTAGACCGACTAGAACAACACCACAGTCTAGCAAGATGTCAGACAAGCGTTGAGGAAAAACTTCTGGATCTTGTCTTGTCAACTTTCTCATCGCCGGCAGGCTTCTCTCTAGCTTTCTGCGATTGAGTTTAATTGTCGTTTTATCACGCGCCTTTTTAGATGCCAACTCTAGCATGATATTGGAGTTGACTATACTTTTAGGCGTAAACTCACGTGTATTACGGTAGCTAACTAGATGGTTGAAAGTCGTGAGGTTTTTTAAATTCGCCACACCTAAAATCTTGCGAAGCTCGACAATCTTTTCTTTCAAAGTATAGCGTTTGTATGGAACGTAGCCTTCTTCCTTAAAATACATGAAATCAATCATCTCACAGATGTCTTTCTCACTACCTTCTTCTAGCTCTCTTTGTTCTGCAATCTCTGCAACCTTTACATCGTAAGTATTCTGAAGATTGAGCCAGGTTTGCATGGAAACTCCGCTTAGCTTGGCTAACTTATGAGCCATATCCTTACTAATAGACTCCTCAGCATTGACGATTTTGCTGACAGTCTTTGCAGAAACTCCCAAACGCTCCGCAAATTCCTTCTGCGTTACGTTATAATCTTCGATTAACTCACTGACATACTGACCTGGATGAAAAGCAATCAGGTCTTTGTATTCAACAATTTTATTACTCATAGTGATTGCTGACCTCCTCTATTTTTAGAATTTCGATTTCAACGGGACTAGGAAATACCTTTTCTAGATCCTCATCACGAAATTCTACAATCAACCGATAGGAACTCCTTCGACCATCTATATCCAAAGCAAACTGTCCCTGTCTCTTTCCCTTGAGTTGGTGAAAGTGATATTTAGGAAAAGCTGTCACACTAGCCAAAGAATCCGCCGCTTCCAAAAAGTTGATCAACTGATGCAACTTTACCGCAACCTTATCCGAAAAATCCTTTTTCGCTTGTCTCAGCTCTGTGCACTGCTTTTTAACAGTTTTGTTTGTATAGATAAGCTTCATAAGTCCCTTTCTGTTCGAATTAAATTACCCATTAGGTAATTTTAATTATACCATCTTTTGAAAACAAAAACCAGCCAAAGGTTGATTTGGCTGGGATTATAATTATTAATTTATAATAGAAAGTGTTACCTACTTCCTTTTTAAAATGTAAATTCCATCACCTAATCTATAACTAGTTAATTCTACATTTATTTCTCTCGCTGCTTCTATATCATCAAATGAGAGATTTGTTATGATATGATGAGCGTGAGGAAAACCTGTAACTCCAAATATCTTAAATCCAAATACTCCTAGAACAGGATTAAGATAACTTGCATTACTGCCAACATACATCAATCCAATTAAAAGAAATAACAATAAATTCATGATAATACTAGTTGTATTATTCATATCAAAAGAGAGTAATGGAGTAAAATACGTAACAATGTAGTTCATCAATGAATCACTTTCCGGTGATATTTCCATTTTTCTCGGTATTTTGATACTTTCCTTACCGTCAAACTTAAATAATTTCCATAATTTGATAACTGAAATAAAAATTAGAACAACAAAAACTGTACGAAGCAATTTATGATCAAAATCAAAAACAATTAATCTCTCAATTGAGAATTTGGAATAATTAATATTACTAAAAAGAAGCCATAAATATAGTGGTAGATATGAAGTGATAAACAATGTCCACTTAGAAAAAATATCTCGTTGCATTACTACCGTCCTTCTTCAACAGTTTCAACCTCAGAAATGTAAGCTTTCACAAATGCATCTGATATAGCATTAATCAATTGAACACAATTTTTCTCATCAGTAATACTTAACTTTCCATTACTGTACGTAACATCTTCAATTTCTTTAAAAAATTTATGATTAGGATCGTCTTTTATAGTTTGTATTTTGTCAATATGTTTAACTGTTTCTGTAAAACGATTCGTATCAGAAACAATTTTAATTAATCTTGTTGCAAGTCTTTTACCATTGATCACTTTTGTTTTCAAAAAATCAATTGAAGCTTGTTCAAATATAGTACTTATGTTTGCATTAGTATTTAGAATTTCTATTGCTTGCTCAGCGAATTTTTGATTCATTCCAAAAATAGAATCAAATTTTGATTCTGCTTGATTGATTAAAATTTTTTCATCATTGACAATCATCAAATCAATCTTCTTATTCAAACCGAATAGGTT
>CAJPNA010000205.1 GCA_905371865.1 uncultured Carnobacterium sp. | reverse complement strand
ATATCGAAGATTTTATTTAACATATTAGTCTACATCTGAAATATCGATTTTTTCTGTTTTGAACTCTTTAGGTTCTGTTACGTCTTGACCAGCGAAGAATTGTTCAGAGATTTTTTTCAATGTTCCATCTTTTTTCATTGCATGCATTGCTTCATTGAACTTATCAAGTAACACAGTGTTATTTAAAGAAATTGAGAAGCTTGAGCTATAAGGGTTTGCGTAAACACCTTCATTAATCTTAATGTCGTATTTATCTTTAGCAAAAGCAACCGCGATGGATTGTAAGTAGTAATCGTTGATGATTACATCTGTACGTCCGTTTACTAAATCAGACATATATACATCATTTGTTACGTTGTCATAAACAACTAATTCAGCACCAAGTTTTTTAGCAATCTTCATATAGTTTGTACTTGCTGCACCTGCTGCTTTTTTACCTTTTACATCAGCCCAAGAGGAGATTCCTGAATTGTCGCTTCCACGAACAACCATTGATGTAAATGAGTATTTATGAGGTGTAGTGTGTAAATAGTCATCGAAGTTTTTCGCACCTTCTTCAATTGAATAGTTAGCGATATCCGTCATACCACTATCTAAAGCTGTTAACATTCCGTCAACACCCATTTCCGTAAATTCAACTTTAAGGTTTAAACGCTTCGCAACTTCCTTCATGATTTCCACATCGTAACCAGTTAGTTCATTATTATCATTATGGAATGATTGTGGATATAAAGTACCTGCTGTTGATACTTTAATGACACCAGATTCAACAATTTTATCCCAGTTTGCTTGCGCATCTGAAACTGATACAGTTGTTTCTTGTGTTTTTGTTGTGTTTGCTCCGCATGCTGCTAATAATGTAGCTACAGCAACGAAACCAGCTTTCATCCATTTTTTCATTGGTTTAACCACCTTTTATTTATTTTTAGTGGTTTAGGATATACATTAGGGGTAGCATTAACAAGTTTCGTGTTCGGAACGATTTTAGGATTTATTCTCGTATTAATGAGACGCTCCAGATTCCGTTTTCTACGATGGGTTGCAACGTTTCATGTATCATTTATGCGTGGAACACCAACGCTAGTATTTTTATTCTTACTATATTTTGGTTTACCATTCTTAAAAATAACGTTACCAGCTTTAGTCTGTGCGATTCTTTGCTTTAGTATTGCAAGTAGCGCGTATATTTCTGAAGTATTGCGTTCGGCAATGAATGCAGTGGATAATGGCCAATGGGAAGCAGCGATGTCTCTTGGGATGAGTTATCGTCAAACTTTACAAAAAGTAATCGTTCCTCAAGCGTTTCGAATTGCAATACCACCATTAAGTAATGTGTTACTGGATATGATAAAAGGATCATCACTTGTTGCGATGATTTCACTACCTGATATTTTCCAAAATGCGAAAATTGTAGGTGGTCGTGAACAAAACTATATGACCGTCTATATTTTAGTGGCAATTATTTACTGGATTATCTGTTTGCTATTTGAGCAAGGGCAACGATATTTAGAAAAGAAAATGGCACTTTAATAGAAAATAGTATAGAGAACTGTGTAAAAGCAGTTCTCTTTTTTTATAAAACGTTAAAACTATTTGAAGTATAGGCATTTCTTCGTTAAAATGAATAGGACTCAAAAGAACAAGGTTATCGGAAAGGACACTTATGAATACAAAGACTATTTGGGAGCAACATGGCTTCCACACATTAACACCGATACAAGAAAAAACACTGGAACTGATTAAAGAGGGGACAGATATCGTAGCCATCTCACCAACAGGGACTGGAAAAACATTAGCGTATATCGTTCCTATTTTGGAAAGAGTTAAAGCAGATAGGACACTCCAAGCTCTTATTGTGGCACCTTCACAAGAATTAGCCCAACAAATTGGAACAGTGATTAGAGAATGGAAATCGTCAGAAATCCGTGTACAAGTTTTAGCGGGTGGAGCAAACGTTAAACGACAAGTAGAGAAGTTAAAAGAAAAACCAGAAATTGTTGTCGGAACTCCTGGACGCTTACTCGAACTGTCTAAACTTCGTAAATTAAAGCTACATCAAGTAGAACTGCTTGTATTAGATGAGGCCGATTATTTACTCGATCCAGAGCAATTGAATAACACTAGAGAACTTCTAAAGAAGCTTCCTTCTGAAAGACAAGTGCTATGTTTCTCTGCGACAAAGAATAAAAATTTAGAAGAAGTGAATAAATGGATTAATATGCAACCGACTTTTGTGGAAGTTTTTGAGGGGAACTCTGCACATTCGAATGTCACTCATGGATATATTGAATGCCCAACTAGAAAACGTGATGAAGTATTAAGAAAGTTAGCATACTCAGAAAATGCAAAGCAAGCATTAGTTTTCGTTAATTCGATTGCAAACGCTGCGTTACTCGGAGAAAAATTATCGTTTCATCAAGTCCCAGTTGCACTTTTATCAAGTGATGCTCATCAAACGGAACGTAAGAAAGCTATTGATTTATTTAAAAAAGGGCGGATTCCGTTCTTACTTAGTACCGATGTAGCACAGCGTGGTCTGGATATTGAAGATTTACCACTAGTTATTCATTATGATATTGCAGACTCAACGGAGCAATATACACATCGTTCTGGGCGTACAGGACGAATGGGGAAAGATGGTTTAGTTCTGAGTCTAGTGAACGACCGCGAACTAAGAGACTTGAAGAAAGTTGCTGGAAAACATAAACTGGTCCAGTTTGAATTATATGCAGGGCAGTTAAAACCAGTTACGCAATTGAAGAAGAAAGAAGTAACTTCTAGGAAACCAATCCAGAAACGAAAGAAGGGGGATAAGAATGGAAATCATCGAGGATTTAAAAAGTCAAATTAGTTTTTTCGGATTTGAAATGACGGATGCTGATAGCTTAGTGGCTTTAGAAAAAGAAGAGCAAACCTTTGTACTCTTTTGGGCTAAAGATGGTTTCGTTCTGTTTGAAACTTCTAAAGAAGGTGTTTGGAGAGCAAATCGACCAATTGTTATCCCATCAAATCGTATTCAAAAAGTTTCTTTTGAGAAGAGAATTTTAGGAAATCCAAAATTAATAT
>CAJPNA010000204.1 GCA_905371865.1 uncultured Carnobacterium sp. | reverse complement strand
TTGTATTTTGAAACAAAATGTTGTATGATAACTTCTGTCAGAAAAAATAAAAGGAGGAGAAGTAATATGTCAACTCGCAATATTATTCTTTATTCTAAACCAAATTGTATGCAATGTAATTTTACAAAACAATTTTTTGAAAATAACAATGTGGAATTCATTGTAAAAGATGTTTTCGAGTCAGAAGAAGCTTTAGCAGAAGTCAAGGAATTAGGGTTCCAATCTTTACCTGTGATTGTTGCTGATGGCGTTGAACCATTCTTTGGATTCCGTCCTGATCTCTTAGAAAAATTAGTGGGATAATTTTATCTTTATAAGGAAAAACACTTTTAGTAGAAAAACTACTAAAGGTGTTTTTTATTGCAATAAAGAGGCGTTTTTGCCCGATTTCATGATATACTAAAGAAGACTTTAAAAGGAGGGGAAATGATGGGATTTAAAGCTGTAATTTCTAAAAAATCAATCAATAAATCAAAAATGATTGCTGAACGTTTTGCAAATTGGTTGAAAGAAAAAGAAATACACCAAGTGTTCTATATCGTTCCAGATCATATTAAATTTACTGCTGAAATGCACATGATTCGAAACGTCGGGGAGTTGTTAACGAATTCAAGTAATCGAAGTTACGCTTCTACGAGACTACAAGTTTATAGTTTTAAACGTTTATTATGGTACCTCCTTCGTAATGAAGCTATTACAGAAAAGCTCTCCCTTTCAAAGGTAGGAATTACAATGCTTTTGAAATCCATTTTGGAGGAGCATTCTGACGAACTACTACTCTTTAAAAACGAAGCTCGTCATAAAGGGTTTCTTGAACAATTAAGCACTGTCATGCATGAACTCCAATCTGGAGGTATTGAAGTAGAGGATTTTTCAAGCTTTTTTGAAGCAAGCAATCCAACCGAGAAAGAGCAACGATTAAAAGAATTTGGAATTATTTATCATTACTATACGAACGCATTAAAACAAGATTTTATTCACCAAGAAGAAAGTTATGCCCAGTTATGTAGTGTCATTGCTTCTAAACATTTATCCAATACCTTTATTGTGATTGATGAAATGGTGACGTTAACGAAGGCTGAAATGGAAGTAATTGAAGCCTTAGTAGGAAGTGGGGCAACCGTTGAATTTCATGCTACATTAACAACGTATGGAGTGCATACTGCAAAGAATGAAGCAGGAGATTCACTATTTACTTCAAACAGAATTCTATTAGAGAGACTTTCAAGATGGGTGAATAGAGAAAAGGAGTTAGCGCGCATCATCGAATGGGAAGACAGTGATTCGCTTTTTGATGAAGATTTTAAAGAAGTAGAGCAGTTTTGGCTTGAATCAAATGGTGGACTTCCAAAAGTGAAGAGAACTTCTAAAGAAAAGCTGACGTTAGAAAAGATTACGTTTACTAAGTATACAGACGAAAGAGAAGAGTACCAAGAGACATTTGCTAGGATTAAACGAATGGTGCAAGAGGGTAAAGTCCGTTACAAAGACATCCAAATTTTAGGACGTAATTTAGAAGAAAATCATCTATTCTTAAAATCACTTTTAAAACAATATGATATTCCTGGATTTATCGATTTGTCAGATTCTATGGAGCATCATCCAATCATTCAGGTATTAGATGCGCTTTTTGCTATTTGGCAATATGATTGGCGTTATGCCGATATTATGAGTCTTCTTCGTAGTGAATATGTCTTATGGCGTAAAGATAATGAGGAGCCTCTTAAGGACCAATTACAAGCGTTTAGACAACAATTAGATGAAACAGAAACGGTTATTCTTGCCAATGGTTACGAAGGGTATCAATGGACAAATGGGAAACCTTGGGCGTATGTGGAAGATTCAATTGACGAAGATTCGAAAGAGGAACAGACTGATAAAAATACACAAATTTTACTGAAAGCACAAGAACTTCGTGATGAATTAACAGCTATATTGCTACCTGCGTTCAAGAAATTAGAACAAGCAGCTACAACGAAAGAAGCTGTTTCTGTACTATATCAATTACTATTAACTTTAGGCGTAGATCAATCCTTTATTTATTGGAGAGATGTTGCTGCTGAAGATGGCGACGTCGAAACAGCTAGACGTCAAGAACAAGTGTGGTCTGAATTTATCCGTTTATTAGATGAATATATCTATATTTTCGGTGATAATAGCTTTGATTGGGAAACCTTTATGATGTTACTTCATACTGGTTTTGAACAAACGCACTATAATTTAGCACCATCTACATTAGATGAATTAACCATCACTGGGATGGATTCCGTTCGTTATACACCGAAGAAAATAACTTTTGCAGTAGGACTCTCGCAAGGTGTAATGCCACGTAATATTGATGAAACGGGACTACTAACGGACGATGAACGTGAACTATTCTCAAATCATTTAGATAGTGGACGTTTCCTAGCTCCTACAACAGGACAATTACAATCTGTTGAACCATTCGTGTTCTATCAGTTATTGATGAGTGCAACAGAGCATCTTTATCTATCTTGTGCTATTTCAAAAGATGGTAAGGAACAACTCGTTTCAAATTTTGTTCAACGATTGCTAAAACAGTTTGAAATTGAAGAAATCGATGGGTCACTAAACCGACAAAACCGTTTAGAACAAGGGGATTTCGTTGTTCCATATGAACTCTTTACAACGCTTCTATTGAAGATGAGAGAGAACAAGTTTAAAGAAAAAGAAGAGATTGATTTCTTGTGGAAAGTAATTCCGCATTTACTAAAAGCTGACGCCGCATTCAGCGCTAACTATCACGCATTACTAGCTTCTGTCTTTAGATTGAATGTGGCAAGTAAATTGCCACTTTCTCTTGCGCAAGAGCTTTATGGAAATCAATTAAATTTATCAACGTCTCAAATTGAAACGTACTATAAAGATCCATTTAGTCATTTCTTACAATACGGATTAAGACTGAAAGAACGTCAGGAATTCGAACTTTCACCCGCAAATACAGGAGAATACTTCCACGAGTTCTTTGATCAGTTTATTAAGGAATTGAATGCTCGAGGATTGTCTTTAAGAGACTTAACAACAGAGCAAAAAAATGCTATTGAAGAAGAAATTTTTAATCGTATGAAAGAC
>CAJPNA010000203.1 GCA_905371865.1 uncultured Carnobacterium sp. | reverse complement strand
ATCAATGAATTAGTAGCCTTATTGAAGGAGAAGCACAAAGTTCAAGTAACTACATCCGATGACCTCACGATGAAAGAGGCGATTTATGCAGCTGATGTAGATGGTGGAATTTGGATTCCTTCAGATGTATCATCTCGAATCGATGAAAATAAAGAAGCAGTGGAAATGGAGATTGCAAATTCTCTTGAAGGAAATTTGCTTCGTGAATATGTCAATTCGTATATTCGCTATGCTGTAGTCCTAAAAAAACAAGGAAACTTCAGTAAAGAAAACATGGAAAAAATATTAAGTCAGGAAGCTAATGTTTCGGTTCTCACTAAAGATAACGTAGAAAACAATAAAGACAGTCGTGCGAAATGGGGAGAAAGATATCTTGCATACATTCCATTTGTTTATTTATCAGTGTTCATTTATGTTCTTGGGACTATTTTTTCTAAATTAGAAAATGATGAAGTGGCGAAAAGAATTATGATTGGTATGAAGAATACAAATCAAGTGACCATGGAGAAATTCCTGGGAGGATTAACATTTGTCTCTATTATCATTGCTGTTAATTTAGCATTTGTTGGAATTGTCTCTCCAAGTTTTTATGGCAGTGCCTCTGCTCTTAAAATGATTCTCTTAAGTACCGCAATGGCCTTAAGCGCTTATGCATTATCGTTTTTGTGTTCTGTCATTATTGGAGACAATACTTATGGTTATTCTGCAGCAAGTACAGTAGTAGCAATGGGATTATCTTTCATTTCAGGAATTATGGTTCCATTAGATTACGTGAGTCCAATTGCAGTAAGTATCGCAAAATTTTTCCCAGTATATTATATTGTGAAGTCTTCAAATGATACGGCTACTGATTTTTTAAGTTATGCTGGAAATTTAGGGATGATTTTACTGTTTGGAGCACTTTATATGGCTTTAGCATTTAGTGTTCAACACTTACGTACGAAACAATTCGGTCTTAGCTTTAAAAAAGCCTAAGCCTTATTAAAAAGAAAAGAAACCTCGTCGTTTCACGGCTAATTCCATCCTATTCACCCTTCCAAAAATAAGAAATACGAAGGTTTTAGCACCTTTTCAATCAGCTTGGTATGGGGCAAATTGAACAGAATAAATAAAAAAAGATTACGAAGAATCTTGCGGATTTTATAATCGTAGTAACGGGGAATCGCATCGAAGAAGAATCACGCGGAGTAGGAACTTGTTCCGTAGTTAAAACAGTTTATAAAGTTAGACGCAGTAGCTGATTGAATCAAGCTTCATCACTTGTGATTCGCTTAATTCTAATCAGCCTTGCGGGGGTAAGACTACAAAGCAAACAGGACTCACACTGTGAGTCCTGTTTTGACTTTGGTCTTACTCCCGTTTGAAGCTTCGAAGGTGTAAGACCAAGGCTTACACCGGTGCCCCGTAACAGCGATTATAAAGAGAATCCGCAAGGAATTCGCAGTAATCTTTTTTTAGTATATTTGAACGCAAGTTCAATTTGCCCCATCTCAAGCTGTTTTTCAACAAACACAAAGCACAAACCAATTTGTATTAGTCTTCCAATCGTATTTCTTTTATTTTTTTCAGGTTTGGTCTAGAATAGATGGATAAGGTAAAAAGGGGTGAATATTATGGAAATGGAACGCATTAACGACGATACATTCTTGTTGCGTATCGAGAACCAAGATCTCATTGACCGTGGTACATCAATACCTGAATTACTTGGAAATCCAGGCGAAATCGAAAGCTTTTTCCATAGTATTTTAGAGGAGATGGGCGTCTTGAATCAATTCGAAGATTCAGACGGATTGAGCTTTCAAATCATGCCAAATCCAGATGGCCTAGAACTCTATGTGACACGTATCGTGGACATGGGAGATGAATCGACAGACGAGCGTATGGTGCGCAATATCGTCGATACGATTCAACATTCTCTAACGGACCGTATTGGGAAGAAGCGTAAAGAGGATAAAGAAGAAGGAAAACTTTCTCCAAAACCAGTGATTAATATGGAAGAACAATCTTCAACATTGAAACCAATCGATGTGACAGTTGTTTTTGAAGACTTCGAAGACTTTGTTTCAATGGCAAAAGAAACAGCAGGAGAGTTTGAACGATCTGTTCTATATCGCTATAGTGGACATTACTTCTTACATGTTTTCCATCCAGTGAAAAAACCAGAGGAAACGGCTTCAAAAATGGCACTTGTTCGTGAGTATGCAGAGTTCTCAAGAATTTCATGGGAAGTGTTGCAAGAATACGGCGAAGTAATTATGCCGGAAGCTGCCCTCGAAACAGGCAAACAATATTTCTAAAAACCAAAAAGAGTTGAGCAGTCGACTCTTTTTTTGATACTAAGGAGCAATTAAAATGAATGAAACGATTCAAGCACAACTGAACCACCGTACGATTCGTGCGTTTAAAGACCAAGCATTGACAAAAGAGGAAGTGGATTTACTAGTAGAAGTAGCGCAAAGAACAGCTTCAAGTATGTACTTACAAGCTTATTCCATTATTAGTGTGACAGATCCAGAGTTGAAGAAGGAATTAGCTGCTGTGAGTGGACAATCTTATGTGGCTACTAGCGGACATTTATTCGTATTTGTGGTTGACCAACGTCGTAATACTGAAATTGCAAAAGCCTTAGGACAAGAAGTTGGAGTTCAAGGTAGCGCAGACCGTTTCGTATCTGGGTTAACAGATGCAGTGATTGCAGTTCAGAATGTTGTTGTGGCGGCAGAATCTTTAGGGATGGGAACTGTGTATCTAGGAAGTTTCTTTAACGACACAGCAAAAATCGTCGAGTTACTAAATTTACCAAAATACACTTACCCAGCAATCGCTTTAGCTGTGGGCTGGCCTGACCAGGAACCGCAATTAAAACCACGTCTTCCAAAAGAAGTGATTCATATGGAAAATGGCTACCGTGAACTTGAAAACCCTCTAGAAGAGTTGAAGGAGTATGATGCGACAGTGACAGAATACTATGACCTTCGCGATGCTGACCGTCGTGTAGATGCCTTTACAAAACAAGTGTCTACAAAATACCATACGCTTGGGGATAAACGTTCGGAAATGCTCGATGTATTAAAAGCACAAGGCTTCCTAACAGAAGAATAAAAAAGAAGACAAGAAATACACTCTGGGCTACAAGCGCTACAGCCTTTTA
>CAJPNA010000202.1 GCA_905371865.1 uncultured Carnobacterium sp. | reverse complement strand
CATCAATTTCTGCACGTTGTTTGTCTAACATCTAAAACCTCCTAAATTCCAAAAAAGACTCCTAATGGATAGCCGATAACAATGGCGCTAATCGCACTAAGCAAGAATAAAACTCCCCCATAAAGAAACGCATCTTTTGCGTTCGTCCATCCAGAACCAACCGAAATGGCCACATAAGGCATTGATGGGGGTGTCATAAACGCTAGGCTCGCCATGAACCCAATCAGGCAGGCAATCGTTCCCGCTTGAACTTCAATAGATCCTGTAGCATAAACAGTCGTTAACACCGTTGTTACAACCGAAACGGTGACTAAGTTTGAAGAGACATTTGTTTGAAATCCTGCCCACAATACAAAGATAATCACAACCAATAATGGCGAAAGTGTCGCAAATAGAGGCACTAACGAGCTTTCGAGTAAGCTAATTACCCCAAATTCAGGTTTCGTAATTAAGGTGCCCATACTCAATGTTGCTCCCACCAAGAACATACTTGGCCAATAAACACCCTTTTGTAGGCCTTCTTGAACAGAGAGGAGTGGTTTCCCTTCAAATGATAGAATCGCTAAAAGAATTACTCCAATCATCGGAGGAAATGCCATTCCAGTGCCTTTTAAGAAGGTAGCCACGTCTGGCAATAGTCCTCCAATGAGCTCTGGAAGAACCCATAGAAGGACAACACTCATAAAAATAAGGACCGTTGCTTTCTCACGTCTACTTTTTGGTGGTAAATTTTCTAGCGAAGTCATTTGTTTCATTTCTACTTGGGATAAATCCACTCGCCAAAAGAATCGTAGAAACACTCCCATCACCATGAAAAGAACAAATCCTGCTGGAATGCCAATCATCATATACTGTGCATTGGAAATCGCAATTCCCGTTGCGGTCTTATAGAGCGCCATCGCTGTTACGGAAAAGACGTGATTGATTGGTGTCATCGCGGTTCCGATGGCAATTGTCGAGAATAGCACAATTAATAAAATGGAAGCTTCTCTATCTCCTTTTTTAAATCCTAACAGAGCCATCATCTCTTCATAAATTGGAAAAACAATCATAAAGAGAATCGTCGGCGAAATAAAAAGACTAATGAATAAGACACTTGTATAAAATGCTCCGATAAAATGCCAAGGTGTTTTTCCTGCAAAAGAACTTCCCAAGGCCTTTGCGACAAATCTTCGAAGAGCCGGAGTTTGCTCCAAAGCATAGGTCATTAAAAATGTAAATAATAGGAAGACAAAAGTCGTATTTCCAAACGACAGATTAAAAATCTGTCCATAAGACACTCCTGGAAGCATCCCGATTCCTAATAGTACATAGCAGAGCACGCTTGGCCAATCGGTTGCAACAAATAACCATAGCAATAAACTGCTCAAAAAAATGGATAAAATAGAAATCGTTGGTGCTGCTAATCCAAAAAGAGTCCCTTGTGTAAAGGTTAAATAACCACTAATAGCTATTAAAATACCACTAATTGCAATAATGAATCGCTGCGGTTTCGTCCAATTTTTTCCTTTCATTGTTTCACCTCATTCTTATCTATCCTACCTCATTTTAGATCAGATTGCTATTGAAACTAGGAATAAACTTTGGAATCCGCCATCACTTTTCTTCATTAATATAGGAAAATTTTCCCAAAAATAAAAAAGCCAGGGCAGTCCCTGGCTCTTGTTTAATGTTCAAATTTTAATGCTTTTGCAAGACGTTTATATAAGAATAATGCAAGAATACTATTGAGCCCAAATTTAATGATATTAAATGGCAATAATGCAAACGTCATTAATGAAGCTAAGTCTGTTACATAAGGGTTTAGTGCATGAGCTGCAGCGACAATTTTTTCCATTGGAAAATTCATAGCAGTCGCATATAAAGGAAACATCACAAAATAATTTGCTGTTAATAAGACAACTGTAGCGGCAATCGTCCCAACGATTAAACTCATAATTGCCGTTTTAAAATTACGATTTCGTTGATACAAAATGACTGCTGGTAACATAAAGCTTAAACTTCCTATTAAGTTCACCGTTTCCCCAATTCCATATGTCATCGACCCATTATAGACAAAATTCAATAATATCTTGATAATGGCGATAAAACTTCCATAAACTGGACCTAAAATATATCCCCCCAACAATACCGGTAAGTCTGAAAAATCCAACTTCACAAATGTTGGAATAAACGGCACGTTAAAAGATAGAAACATTAAAACGGTACTGATGGCACCCAAAACACCTACTAGAACAATTTTTTTAGTCGCTGCTCCTGTCGACTTTTTTACATCTGTACTCATCGTACATCCTCCTTCTTAGGGCGAAGGAAATTGCACTTTTCACTCAATTCCAATAAAAAAGCAGTATTGAAATGGACCTTCCAATACTGCTTGTCAAATAGACTCGTTGAAATAGTGCCATTTTCTCACATCTAGACTATACTATCGGTTCTGGAATCACACCAGATCATGCCAAGCGGCTCGTGGACTATACCACCGGTCAGGAATTTCACCTTGCCCCGAAAATGTTATTTATGTTTGTATTGTAGCACCATGTAGCCACTTAGGCAATCTCTCTGCCTCAAAAAGGTGAATTTATGCTGTCTCTCTAATAAAAAACTTGGATTACATCCACTGCAATCCAAGTTTCTATTCGACTATTTTACTGCTGTAAGGGTTAAGAATTTTCTGTTTTAGCGAGTTTAAACACTGTTATATCAACGTTTATGAGGTTCGTCTTTCAAAAGGTATAGCGAAAGGTAAAGTAGTTAATGAGTTAATTCAGCAATCTTATCTAAATAAATGCTGACTGCTTCTAGCTTTCTTTAAGGTGCTAACTCTGCGTAAATATCCATAGTAGTTGAAATTGACTTATACCCCGTTCTGACTTGGAGTTCTTTCCATTTATGCCTGCATTAAGCAACATTGAAGCATGAGTGTGTCGAAACAAATAGAAACCATAATCTGGTAATCCTAAACTTGCTAGTCTTTTCTTCAAATTCAACTTGGCTAACTTGACCTGCATTATCTATGTCGCTTTGCTTTAAATTATACTTTGTCTTAAACATTTAATACGAGTAGGTATTTCTTATGAGTAATTTTCATCAAAAAATTTTATAGATAAGCTCCCTATATTCATGGATAAGTAGTAAAAATAGTTGTTATCCTAGTTGATTAAAAA
>CAJPNA010000201.1 GCA_905371865.1 uncultured Carnobacterium sp. | reverse complement strand
CTTCTATATAGCATAGAAGTGGCTGTTTTCATTATAATATTAAACTTTTACAGCTTCTTTTTTAGGAGCGACTTTTGTTTCTTTAATCGTCACTTTCCCTTTTTGAGAACCAATTGTTACTTTTTGTCCAAAGCGAATTTCTCCGCTGAGGAGTGCTTCACTTAGTGGGTCTTCGATTTTCTTTTGAATCGCGCGACGAATTGGACGTGCACCGTATTCTGGGTCGAATCCTTCTTCTGCGATAAGATCGATGACACCAGAAGTGAATTTCAATTCGATATTGAGTTCTGCAAGTCGCGTCTTAATATCTTTTGTCATCAATTGAACGATTTGACGTAATTCTGGTTTCGTTAATTTATGGAAGACGATAATTTCGTCGATACGGTTCAACAACTCCGGACGGAACGCATTCTTCAACTCTTCACGGATACGTTTTTCCATTGCAGCATGGTCATGTTGGACGGTTTTTGCACCAAAACCAACTGATTTCTCATCTCTTAGTGCAGTTGCCCCAAGGTTTGAAGTCATGATAAGAATCGTATTTCTGAAGTCGACTTTACGTCCTTTCGAATCTGTCAAATGTCCATCGTCTAAGACTTGCAATAGAATATTAAACACATCTGGATGGGCTTTTTCGATTTCATCTAAGAGAATCACAGAGTAAGGTTTGTTACGAATCTTCTCTGTTAATTGTCCGCCTTCATCGAATCCAACGTATCCTGGAGGTGAACCCACTAAACGGCTAACCGCGTGTTTCTCCATGTATTCAGACATATCAATACGAACGAGTGCGTCTTGATCGCCAAACATCGCTTCTGCTAACGTTTTAGCTAGCTCTGTCTTACCAACCCCTGTAGGTCCAAGGAATAAGAATGAACCGATTGGACGTTTTGGATCCTTCAATCCGCTACGAGCACGGCGAATCGAACGAGCTACTGCTGATACAGCTTCTTCTTGTCCTATCACGCGTTGATGCAATTCTTTTTCAAGGTGAACGAGACGTTCACTTTCTTTTTTCTCCATTTGTTTTAATGGAATACCAGTCCATTGAGATACCACTTCTGCAATATCTTCGTCCGTAATCGCCGCAACGAATTCTTGTTTGGCTTCGATTTCTACTTTTTGACGTAGTTTTTCAAGCTTGTCGCGCTTGGCTTGTTCTTTTTTTCGTAAACGAGCTGCTTCTTCGAATTTTTGTTCACGAATCGCATCGTCTTTGTTCTGAGCCAGTTTTGCCACTTCTGTTTCTAGTTTTTGAAGCGGTGAGTGTTTGCCGCTACGATCTAGTCGAGCTTTAGCTGCTGTTTCATCCATCAAGTCGATGGCTTTATCTGGTAATTTACGAGACGTAATATAACGGACCGATAATTGAACAGCTGCTTCAATCGCTGCGTCAGTGATTTCCACGCGGTGATGCTCTTCATAACGTTTGCGAAGGCCTTTTAAGATTTCAATGGTATCATCTGCACTCGGTTCATTCACATGAATGGATGCAAATCGACGCTCTAATGCAGCATCTTTCTCAATATATTTTTGATACTCGTCTAAAGTTGTCGCCCCAATGACTTGGATTTCTCCACGGGCAAGCGCTGGTTTTAAGATATTAGAAGCATCAATCGAACCTTCCGCTCCACCTGCGCCAATCAACGTATGCAACTCATCAATAAAGAGAATCACATCTTGTTCACGGTACACTTCATCCAAGATTTTCTTCATGCGCTCTTCGAATTCACCACGATATTTCGTTCCAGCAACGACTGCACCCATATCTAGCATCATTAAACGCTTCTCAGCGATTTCTTCAGGAACTTCACCAGAAACCATTCGTTGAGCCAGCCCCTCAACAATAGCTGTTTTACCAACACCTGGTTCCCCAACAAGGACTGGATTATTTTTTGTACGACGACTAATAATTTGTATAATACGACGTACTTCTTCCTCACGACCAACCACTGGATCAATCTTACCTTGGTGCGCTAATTCTGTTAAATCACGTGCTAATCCATTTAAAGTAGGTGTTCCCTCTTGATTAGAATCTTGACGAGCTTTTCTTTTAGCAGCTCCTGAATTAGCAGGTTGAATTCCTATTTTCCCATAGATTTCTTTCATTAATTCTTGAGGGTCAACTTGGTTATCACGAAGAATCTTCGTTGCTAATACTTCTTCACGTAATAGGGCTAATAATAAGTGTTCTGTCCCTACTTGCGGCACTTCGAGGCGTTTTGCTTCATCTGTAGCAGATAAAATCACCTTTTTCGCTCTAGGAGAATAAGGCATTAAATAAGGATCCATCTGTTTACGGTTTGAGCCATATCCAGTTAATGATTCGATTTCCGTACGAACAATTTCTGCTGTGAGGCCTGCTGCACGTAGTACATGACCAGCAATCCCTTCTTGTTCTAAGATTAATCCTAATAATAAATGCTCTGTTCCGACAGCCTGATGCTTAAATAAAATAGCTTCTCTAGCAGCTAAAACCATCGCACTTTTTGCTTTTGGTGTAAAAATTTCACTCATGGACTTTATCCTTTCTGTTTCTATCGATATTTCAAATTATCGATTAATTTCTTCATCATATTACTACGAATTTCATCTCCGTTTTTAACAGAAACTGGGAACGTGTCTTTCTCCATCATCAAAGCCATCATCTGTGCTTCGCGTTTCGATATTAATTCATTCTCATATAAATTTTGTAATAAATGATTCCCTTCTCTTACAGATAGTTGAGCCGGTATTAAATCCCCTAAAGTGTTTAAAATATCCATTTCATCAACTAAATTTACTTTCATAATGCGAATATATCCACCGCCACCACGCTTACTTTCTACCACATACCCTTGTTGGATCGTAAAACGAGTATTAATGACGTAATTAATTTGAGAAGGAACGCAATTGAATTGATCTGCAATTTCACTGCGTCTGATTTCTACTGTTTCATTCGAAAGTAGTACATTTTTTAAATAACTTTCTATCAAATCGGACATATTTTGATTTTGCATTCAACTTCCTCCTTTAACCTTGACTATATTTGACTTTAATTATACAAAAGTTTTCCCTCCTTGCCAATTAAATTGTCTTTAAAACAAAAAAGAAGCTAGACAAATGTCTGGCTTCTTTTCTTGACTATAATCGGGAATACAGGATTCGAACCTACGACCCCTTGGTCCCAAACCAAGTGCTCT
>CAJPNA010000200.1 GCA_905371865.1 uncultured Carnobacterium sp. | reverse complement strand
CCGTTAAGCTGAGTAAGAATACACTCGTTAGAATTAATGTAGTATGCAAAAGCACCATTAATAATTGGATAGAAAGTAGGAATTATGATGAGAAAAACAGTTGGTATTTTAGGATTAGGCGTATTCGGGATGACCATTGCTAAACAACTAAGTGACTATGATTGCGACATTATTGCTGTGGACCGTGATGAAATTAACGTCAATCGTATTGAATCGCTGGTCACAAAAGCAGTGATTGCTGATGTTACAGATGAAGATGTTTTAAAAGAAATTGGAATCGGCGACTGCGATACAGTTGTGGTTGCTACAGGTTCGAGTTTAGAAGCGAGTATTTTAGCAGTAATGCACTGCAGTCGACTTGGTGTTCCTGAAATTATTGCCAAAGCAAAAAGCCGAACAACAACAGAAATCTTAACGAAGATGGGTGCGCAACGTGTGGTAAACCCAGAAAAGGAAACAGGAATTCGTCTCGTAAAGAACATTCTTCACCATAAACTAGCTGAGGTGATTGCTCTCGATGGCAATATCTCGCTTGTGGAATTTTATCCGCCAAAATCATGGGTTGGAAAACAACTAAGCGATTTAGACTTACGTAAAGATTATGATTTAAACTTAATCGGATATCGTGAAGCGAAGGATGAATCTTTGAATACGAAAGTGTTTGCAGAATTTCTCATTCGTGAGGATGTCATTCTTGTAGCGATTATCGGAACGGATAGTTTAGACAAAGCCACTTTCCTTGAAGACTAATTAACGAGATCAGGTGAATCAAAAGCGATTCATTTGGTCTCTTTTTCTTTAAAAATGGATTCAAACCCTTTCCAAAGCATCCATTTCATAGTACACTATGACTATCAACTTTTTAGAAAGTAGGGATGACAATGGCCAATAAAAAACCATTAAGACGTGAAGACGTTCCTGTAGAATTGACATGGGACCTTTCCGCAATTTACGAATCAAACGAAGGATTTGAAAAGGATTTAGAATTTGTAAAATCACAAATTCCAGCAGTAGCCGCTGCAAAAGATACAGCACTAAAAGACGGGGAATCATTATTAGCGTTCTTAAATCTTTTAAACGTAGTGGATGATAAGATTGAAACAGCTTATGTTTACTCACATTTAAAAGCAGACCAAGATACTTCAAATAACGAAAATCAAGTCTTAAACCAACGTGCGTTCTCTACATATATTGATTTTTCAGGCGCTTCTGCATGGTTTAGTCCAGCAATCTTAGCATTATCCGATGAAGAGTTCGAAGAATATTTCAAACAAGAACCAGGACTAGAAGACTTCCGTGTATTATTAGAAACAGCGCGTATTAAAAAAGGTCACGTGCTTTCAGATAAAGAAGAAGCTTTACTATCAAAAGCAAGTGAAGTGTTCCAAGGCGCAAGCAAAACGTTCAATTTATTAAATAATGCTGACATCAAGTTTGACGAAATCACAACTGAAGATGGTGAAAAAGTTGAATTGACAAACGGAAACTACTCAGTATATATCGAGTCTAAAAATCAAGCTGTTCGTAAGGAAGCATTCGAAACATTATACAAACCATACATCAACTTAAAAAATACATTCGCAAGCACACTTGGTACCGAAGTGAAAGGTCATAACTTCAGCGCTCTAGTCCATAACTATGATTCAGCTCGCCAAGCAGCACTTGCTTCAAACCAAGTTCCAGAAGAAGTGTACGATGCTTTAGTAGAAGTGGTAAACGAAAAATTACCATTACTACACCGTTATATTGCATTACAACAAAAAGCATTAGGCTTAGATGAATTGCATATGTATGACTTATATGTACCAATTACAGGTGATGCTCCAATTAAATATAATTACGAAGAAGCAGCAAAAGCAAGTCGTGAAGCCTTACTACCACTTGGAGAAGAATATGCTGAAATCATGAAAAAAGCTTATGCTGATCGTTGGATTGACGTTGCTGAAAACATCGGTAAACGTAGTGGTGGATACTCAAGTGGGGCATACTCAACAGCACCATACATCTTGTTGAACTGGCATGATGAATTATCAAACTTCTTCACATTAGTTCATGAGTTAGGACATAGTGCTCACAGCTACTTCACTCGTAATACTCAACCAAAACAATACGGAGATTACTCAATCTTCTTAGCAGAAATTGCTTCTACAACAAACGAAAATATCTTAACAGATTACTTGTTGAAGAAACATACAGATAAAGAAGCGCAAAAATATATCTTAAACAACTATTTACACCGCTTCAAATCAACCATTTTCCGTCAAACACAATTTGCGGAATTTGAACATCAAATCCACTTAATGGATCAACAAGGTCAACCATTAACGCAAGAATCTCTTGCAAAAGTATATGGAGAAATCAACGCTAAATACTATGCGAATGTCATCCAAGATGAACAAATTGCATACGAATGGGCTCGTATTCCTCATTTCTACATGAATTACTATGTATTCCAATATGCAACTGGTATGGCTGCAGCAACTGCTTTATCAGATAAAATTTTACATGGGACTCCTGAAGATTTAGAAGCTTACTTAAACTACTTACGTGCAGGACGTAGTGATGCTCCTATTGAAGTCATGAAGAAAGCTGGAGTAGATATGACGAAGAAAGATTACTTATATGATGCATTTGATGTATTTGAAAAACGTCTATCTCAATTAGAAGCTTTAATGAGTGAATAATCTCAAAAATTAATTGGTTCTAAAACACAAAAAGGTTCGTAAGAAATTTTCTTACGAACCTTTTTTGTTTTAAAAGAAATAATGGGAAGCTAATAATTTTTTATAAAAAAAGCCCAACTAGAAACCCTAGTTGGCAGATAATTAATAGCGATTTAAATTCATATTGACCACTTTATCAAATTTTTGAGGTTCATTTGTATGTGTTCCTACTAATTTTTTTGTAGAGTGATACCCTGGTAAAGGATCACCATTACAAATTTCAGAAATAGTTTCAGCTGTAATGCTACTAGCTAAGAGTAATCCATAAGGTTGATTAGAGTTATCAAAAATAACAAGGGAAGGTGTATGTGTAACATTCATCTCTTGCGCAATTTGAAGATCTCGATCATAGGCTTTTTTTACAGCGGAGCTAGATTTATCCTCGTAAAACATCTTTTTATCAATTTCAACTTTATTTAATATTTCTTCTAACAAGTCATCATTATATGCTCGTTTATGT
>CAJPNA010000199.1 GCA_905371865.1 uncultured Carnobacterium sp. | reverse complement strand
CTGTCGCTGTAATGATAATCTTTTTCATAGCAAAATTATAACATATTTTTGATTCAAGTACAGACTTAATTTTAATAGAGATTATGAAAAATTTCACGAATTCTATGTTTTAAATTCTTGTAATAGTAAATTAGTAATAGTATCTTCGAAAAAGAATATTAAAATTCCAATCAACATCACAATTCCAAAAATTTTCCATTCATCTTTTACACTATCTGTTTTAAGTATTGACCAAGAACCAATAATACCTAATACGTAAGCAACCACTTCTAACTGATTTGTAAAAATACTCATTTATAATCAACTCCTTGTTTTAAGATTGTGAAAAACTTCACTAAGTTTAATTAATCCCAAAAACACGACCTATAGGTATAAACAATAAACAAACAAGTCCAGTCCAACCAATATATCCTTTCTATCATGTAGTCTACGGAGATTGAATAAGCACTTCACAATAAGCACAGTAAGACAAAATAGTAGCAATCACGTATTGAATTATGAATGTCATCACATATTTAGTAGTTAATTGATTCTCCTTCCATCTGTTATACATGTCATAAATTCCACACACTGGTATCGCTACCACGAAAAATAGAAATATGTACGGTGTAAACATCTTCGCTAAAATCAAAAACTCCATCAAATCAATCCTCCAATTTTAAAATACTCACACGTAATGTGTAACTAAATAATTCCATACAAAGATGACTACTCCGACGCACACCAATTGAAAGATACGACCTATTAAATTGTCAATTTTAGCTTCTTCGTCTGGATTGTCAGTAAATTCAAGTCTCAAATGCATTTCCATTATCATAATTGATATAATTGCACTAGCAATTACAATCAAACAACCAGCTCCAGCTACGTATTTTATGGATTCTTGAAATCTAGTTAATTCATTCATGTTCCCACTCCAATCTTAAAAACAACACTACGTAGTTCACACGAACCTAACAAAGTGTTACCTCTCCTGTAATAATAAATATTGATTACATGATTTTATATTTATTGTCATATATGTAAATGCATTCAATGTAAAATATAAATCAACTTTATCTTTTATATGAGAATGTAAATGTTTCGCAACCGTTCCACCACATCATCAAATTTATTGTCGATTTTATCATCAATATCGTTCAATTTATTTAAAATATTATTCAATTTCACCTCGATGTTGACAATCCGATTTTCAAGTTCATTCATCCTATCAGTTACTGAATTGATATCGACTCGTTCAACTGCCACAGTTTTTGATTCTTCCACCGCATTAAATGGTATCGGACTAAACTTATCTGACATTTCATTCACTCTACATTTCATTTACCAAATTTTTACATATAATTCTTTGATTTTATCTACATGATAACCAAAACATAATTTACCACCATTCACCATTCGCTCGTAGTAAGCGACGAAAATTCTCAATTCTTCTTTTGTCACTTCTTCATCATAGTATGCTCCACCTAAATCCCACCATTCCATGTGAGATGGTAAAAACACGACTGGAAAACTATCCTCGACTGCAGCTTCAATGTACCAAATTTTATTCGCTTTATCTAGTGCGATGTTCACAAAATTCTTAAAATTGTATTTGTTGAACGACGCTCGCAGTTCATCTCCGAACTTGTCAGTCCAGCAGCACACGAAATCAAAAGCACCATCTGGACAATGTTTCGTATATGATTCTGAGAACTTGATTAAATCTTTCTTCTCAGTCAATGTCATTCCACGTCCAAATAAATTCTCATCCATGTCCATGATGACATCGTATACAACATCTCGAAGTTGTCCACGCACGTAATTATGCCGAATCTGTTCTCCCGTCTTCAATTCCACCAAGTAATCTAAATCAATTGCCACATCATCACCTCGCTATAATACGCTTATTTTAATTTTCTCAACATCATCAGTTTTAAACCCGAAACATAAGTTCTCACCGTAAAGTGCGTCATCCCAGAACTTAATGAACTTTATTAGTTCTTCTTTTGATAAGTAATCTTGGTCATTCGATTCCAAGTACCATGTATCTCGGTGAGCACTTATGAAAATCGGATGAAATTCTTCGAATACAGCTGGTCTTACGGAATCTATACATACACCATTCTCAACCATCTTCTGAAATTCTTCGTAGTCATCCAAGCATCCTAAATTGAAAACTTGTTCTTCCAACCATAACTCGTCACCGTCATCATAGACAACTATAATTTGCTCATCAATAAACCAGTCGTAATACGCACGACAAAAGTCCTTGATTTCTTGCCTGTCAGTGATTTCTTTTGTAAAAACGTAATCCGTTGAATCTGGATATAATTCACGCATGATTTCGATAACTCCGTCACGCATGTCTCCGCAAATAAGACCTTGCTCGTAAGTTGTTCCGTCTTCGAACGTTAATTCATAGTTCAATCGAATTCCCATCATTTCACCTCACGGTCTTCAAGATTCAATTCATGTTTCAACTCTTTTACCTCTTTTTCTAATTCAGCAATTTGTAAATCTTTCACTTTCAACATTTCTATAAGTAGTACTCTTTCTTGATAATATGACATCACTTCACCGACCAGCTTGTCCACAGCTTCGTATAAACTTGGTACATCTTTCTTCATCTCATCTTGAAATGTATCATTGATATCTTCACCGTGTTTCGGTTTGAATTTAGATTCAATTGCTGTATTTAACATGTATTCATATTCTCTTTCCATTTTCAATCATCTCCACTTAATTGATTTTATTAACCACAATTATAGTATACCACATTCTAGAAATGAGTACAGACTCAAACGTAAGAAATTTCCGAAAATATTTGTGATTATTTTCACAAATAAGTGTATTAAAAAACCATGTGACCAATTCCCAAAAGTCACATGGAAAAAGAGTTGATTGTCATATTACCTAATAATATGACAATCATATTTGAAAGGAGGTCTAGCGTATCTGACCTAATGTAAAAATCAGACTCGCTAATTTCAGTGTTTCAGACACCTATGCACGTAGATGGACTCGAACCACCGAACTCAAATGAGAGTAGATTTACAGTCTACTGTCGTTGCCGCTTGACTATACGTGCGTATTAAGATAAATGGAGAGTATGAGACTCGAACTCATGCATCGCCTTTCAGCGACCTAGCGGTTTAGCAAACCGCCCCCTTCACCAACTTGGGTAACTCTCCAATTAAAATGAGATTT
>CAJPNA010000198.1 GCA_905371865.1 uncultured Carnobacterium sp. | reverse complement strand
GCTCTATAGTTACTTGATTTTTCTTGGAATCTTCATCGTTAGTCTTCTAGTATTCTCGCTTCGATATAAAATGGGAGTTTCAAGTAAAGATTGGGACACCAGGTTAAATGAATTAACAGTATTTACTTTTGTTTTTTCGATGGGAGCTGTACTGTTAAAAATTTTATCGTTCTTACAAAATAGAGGGATTGATTACATTGGTGTTGCTTTTCCAATTGCTGGATTAATCTATCTTATTTATAAATTAACCTCAAAATTTTTCTTTACAATTATTGCGATGTTGGTTTATCCGATTTTAGTCTGGTTTATGTTTGGTAGTGACAATATCAATACTGAAATAGCATTAACAACTGTTTATTTTTCTCTTGCAGCTTGGCTAGGAGTTGTTCAAGAAGTTTATTGGAAAAACTTATCTTGGTTTAAACAATTACTTCTACAAATTGTAATTCCTGTTTCGTTAATGATTCCGTTTGTATTTTTTAGTAATTATGAACTAGTTTCTACTCAATCGGGTTGGTTATTTGCATTTGCAGCGATTAGTGGATTTTTATCGTATTTAATTCCAGTAATTTTAATGCCATATTTAACTTACCTTTTTGAGGATAGTTCAGTCCTTTTATGGGCAGAGTTATCCAATCCAAATCAACCTCTGTTAAAAGATTTAATTACAAAAGCTCCTGGGACTTATCATCACAGTCTAATGGTGGCTAATATTTCAGCTAACTGTGTTGAGGCAATTGGAGGAGATTCTCAATTAGCACGAGTAGCAAGCTATTATCATGATATTGGAAAAACTGAGCACCCGTTCTTCTTTATTGAAAACTTGCCTGCGCATATGGAAAGTCCGCATAAAATGATTGGACCTTATGAATCAAAAGAAATCATTTTTGATCATGTTCGTAAAGGAGTAGAAATCTTAAAAGAACATCAATTACCAAAATCAGTAATTGATATTTGTGCAGAACATCATGGAACTACTTTGATGAAATACTTTTATGCAGAAGCCCTAAAAGAAAATCCGGATGCAATCGAAGAGGATTTCAGATATCCTGGTCCAAAACCTCAGACCAAAGAGTCGGCGGTCATTAATATTGTAGATAGTGCAGAAGCTGCAACTCGAGCGATGAAAGAGCCTACTTTAGAAAAAGTTCAGAATTTGGTTCATTCTATCATTATGAATCGCTTGGAAGATGGTCAGTTTGTAGAATGTGATATTACGATGAAAGAGTTGTCCATTATAGAAAAAAATATTGTGGCTTCTCTAAACGGAACATTCCATTCGCGAATAGAGTATCCAAAAATTGTAAAAAAACCTAGTTAAGAGTTAGTATCCTTTCCTTTAAGATTGTTTAATGAACAATTTTTGGGGAAAGGATCATTTTTATTTAATGTTTAGTTCAACATTCGTCAAAGTTCCAATAATGTAGGGAGTTTGTTAAAATAATAGTGACATGTATAAAGGAGATTTTAAAATGATTATTGAAATTATTGATGAAACAGAAGTAGTTCCAGAAAGTCATCAAGAACTGGTTCATAAGGTGGTATCTTTTGCAGCAGATTTTCTAAAAATACCTCAAACAAAAGAATGTAGTATTTCTTTCGTATCTAGTGAACGGATTCGAGAAATCAATCGTGATTTTAGAAATATCGATAAAGTAACGGATGTTATCAGTTTTGCATTGGATGATGACGATGATGATTTTGCAAGCATGCAGTCAATTATGGAGGAAGATGATAGTTTCGTGTCTTCAATTGGAGATATTGTCATCTCTTTAGACCGTGCAAAAGAACAAGCAGAAGATTATGGTCATTCGCTTGAAAGAGAACTTGGATTTTTAGCACTTCACGGATTTTTACATTTAAATGGCTATGACCATCAAACTGATGAAGAGGAAGCTGAAATGACAGGATTGCAACAAGAAATCTTAGAAGCTTATGGGTTAACTAGAAATGACGGATAGACAAACGGGAAAAAATTCAACCTTTTTGACTTCAATGAAACATGCACTACACGGAATCAAAACAGTTATTCATGAAGAACGGAATATGAAAGCTCATTTGTCCATGGCAGCGTTGGCCATATTGATAAGTTTCATTTCTGGACTAACTGCACTCGAATGGTGTTTTATATTACTTTGTATATTTTTAGTATTAGTCATGGAGATATTAAACACAGTTGTTGAAAATTTGGTAGATTTATTAGTGAAAAAGGAATATCATATTGAAGCTAAAAAGGCAAAAGATATTGCAGCAGGTGGAGTATTGTTAAGCGCAGGTTTTACAGTCGTTATTGCGATGATTATAATTTTGCCAAAATGGATTCATTTTTAAGGAGAGAGTATGACAAAATCATTTAAATCAGGATTTGTAGCGATTGTGGGGCGACCTAACGTCGGCAAATCAACATTTATGAACTATGTGTTAGGTCAGAAGATTGCCATTATGTCTGATAAAGCACAAACCACAAGAAATAAAATTCAAGGAGTCTATACTAAAGATAACGCTCAAATTGTCTTTTTAGATACGCCTGGAATTCATAAACCAAAACATGAGCTTGGTGAATTCATGGTGAAGAGTGCCTATTCTGCTTTAAAAGAAGTGGATGCAGTCTTATTTATGGTCAATGTCAGTGAAAAACGTGGGCCAGGAGACGACTTCATTATTGAAAAGCTAAAAGGAATTAAGACACCGATTTTTTTAGTGTTAAATAAGATTGACCTTGTTACACCAGAAGTGTTATTAGAGCGTGTTGAAAGTTATAAAGATGCACTTGATTTTGCGGGAGTATTCCCAATTTCAGTATTACAAGGAAATAATGTGAACGAATTAATGGAAGCCCTTATAGCAGCTCTTCCTGAAGGTCCACAATATTATCCAGCAGACCAAATAACCGATCACCCTGAATACTTTGTGGTTTCAGAATTAATTCGTGAGAAAATTTTACAGTTAACACAGGAAGAAATCCCTCACTCAGTGGCTGTAACAGTGGATAAAATGCAAAAAGATGAATTTGATAAGGTTCATGTCTATGCAAATATTATCGTGGAGCGAAAATCACAAAAAGGTATTATTATCGGTAAAGGTGGACGTCTCTTGAAAGAAATTGGGACGAGAGCTAGACGAGATATTCAACAATTACTCGGAAATAAGGTTTATCTTGAATTGTGGGTAAAAGTCGAAAAAGATTGGCGTAAACG
>CAJPNA010000197.1 GCA_905371865.1 uncultured Carnobacterium sp. | reverse complement strand
AGAGTTGCAAGAAATTGGAAGAAAACCGCAGTATGTTGGAGAAAAAACGAAAGAACAAGTCATTGAACAAGAAAGAAGACGTATTGCCAGAGAATTACATGACTCTGTAAGCCAGCAATTATTTGCAGCAATGATGATGATTTCAGCGTTGAATGAAAGAAAGCAACATTTTGATGAAAAAGAACAAAAACAACTATCTATGATTGAACATGTTCTTTCCCAAGCTCAGTCTGAAATGCGTGCTTTATTACTACACCTTCGACCAATTTCGTTAGAAAATAAATCCTTAAAATCCGGAATCGAAGGTTTATTAGTGGAATTACAAACGAAAGTTCAAATGAAAATTCATTGGGATATAGAAGATGTTATTCTTCCAGAAGGTGTCGAAGATCATCTTTTTAGAATTGCTCAGGAATTACTTTCAAATACTCTAAGACATTCTCATGCTAAACATTTAGAAGTTTACTTGAGACAGAAAGATTCGAATGTAATCTTTAAAATAGAAGATGACGGTATCGGATTTGACGTTGAGGATATCCATCCTGGTAGTTATGGAATCAATAATATGAAAGAAAGAGTACAAGGGCTCGGTGGACAAGTGAAGATTGTAAGTTTCCCAAATCAAGGGACAACAATAGAAATCAAAATTCCGCTTGGTCGTCATTTGGAGGGAAATTATGATTAATGTTTTATTAGTAGATGACCATGAAATGGTGCGATTAGGCGTGTCTTCGTATTTATCAATGCAGGATGATATCGATGTTATTGCTGAAGCAAAAAATGGACGAGAAGGTGTGGAAAAGGCTTTATCTTATAAACCGGACATCATTCTAATGGATTTAGTCATGCCTGAGATGGATGGGATTGAAGCGACAAAAGAAATTCTTCATCGATGGCCCGAAGCTAAAATCATTATCTTAACTAGTTTCATTGATGACGAGAAAGTATTTCCAGCGATAAACGCAGGAGCCAAAAGTTATATTTTAAAAACTTCTTCGGCTTCTCAAATCGCTAAAGCAATTCGAGATACTTATAAAGGAGACGGAGTTTTTGAACCGCAAGTGACGGATAAGTTAGTGAATCGAATTCAAATGAAACATCAACATTTCCCACATGACGATTTGACACAACGTGAATTAGAAGTTCTCCTTTTAATTGCTCAAGGGAAATCGAATCAAGAAATTGCAGATGAATTGTTTATTACCTTAAAGACAGTTAAGACACATGTTTCGAATATTCTATCAAAATTAGAAGTGGAAGATAGAACTCAAGCCACGATTTATGTGTTCAAGCATCAATTAATAAAAATGTAAGAATTGGACATTCTCGTACTAAAGATAAGTTCATATTTACGATATCAATGAAAAAATTAAGAAGGTGTTTGGAAAAAAATTCCTACACCTTTTTTTTGTAAATGAAAGTAATTTCGAAAAAATCATTAATTAATAAACGGTTGAATCAGTTTTTGAAAGTACTTACTAAAAAGATGGGCTATATTGAAAATGGTTTCTTTGGCGAGTATACTCATAGATATGAAAGGGTTTTAATAAATATAAGGAGGCTGTTTATGAGATTACAAGGTCAATTAATTGTATCATGCCAAGCATTGCCGCATGAACCATTACATAGTGATTATATTATGGCTCGTATGGCAGTTGCTGTAGAGGAAGGAGGAGCGAAAGGAATTCGTGCCAATTCAGTGCCTGATATCAAAGCGATAAAGGAGGCTGTCGATTTACCAGTTATTGGAATTATTAAACGTGATTATGAAGATGCAGACGTCTTTATTACCGCTACGATGAAAGAAATTCACGAATTGATGACAGTGAAGCCAGAGATTATTGCTCTGGATGCAACTTCATCTACGCGTCCAAATGGACAAACGCTTGATGATTTCTACCATGAAATTAGAGCAAAATATCCAGAACAATTACTGATGGCAGACTGTTCAACAGTAGAAGAAATGATTCACGCTGATGAACTCGGTTTTGATTTTATCGGAAGTACTTTAGTAGGATATACAAAACAAAGTAAAGGTGACAAAATCGAAGAAAATGACTTTGAAATCTTGAGAACAGTTTTAGAACGAATTAAACATCCACTAATTGCAGAAGGCAATATCGATACACCTGAAAAGGTGAAACGTGTGCTTGAGTTAGGCGCGTATAGTGTCGTTGTAGGGTCAGCGATTACTCGTCCACAACTCATCACGAAAAAATTCGTTGATGCCATTCAACAAGGAGAAAAAGATTAAACATCACTGATTTATAGTTTAAGGGGGAAAACCACATGTTTAAATTTTTACAAAAAATTGGGAAGGCTTTTATGTTGCCGATTGCCATTTTACCAGCAGCAGGTTTGTTATTAGGGATTGGTGGAGCTTTATCCAACCCAACAACTGTAGCAACATATCCTGTATTAAATAACGAAGTATTACAAGCCATTTTTAAAGTAATGAGCCAAGCAGGGGAAGTTATCTTTGCAAATCTTTCACTTCTTCTCTGTGTGGGCTTATGTATCGGTTTAGCAAAACGTGACAAAGGGACTGCAGCACTTGCTGGGGTAACTGGTTACTTAGTAATGACTGCGACAATCAAAGCTCTTGTTGGTATCTTTATGGATAAAGGTGCTTCAATTGATACTGGAGTTATCGGTGCTGTCGTAGTAGGTTCAATCGCTGTTTGGTTGCACAATCGCTACAACAATATCCAATTACCACAAGTTCTTGGATTCTTCGGTGGTAGCCGTTTTGTTCCAATCGTAACTTCATTTGCATCTATCTTTGTTGGAGCTATCTTCTTCTTAGTATGGCCACCATTCCAACAATTACTAGTTTCAACTGGTGGATATATCTCACAAGCTGGTCCAGTGGGTACATTCTTATATGGATTCTTAATGCGTCTGTGTGGTGCAGTCGGATTACACCATATGATTTATCCAATGTTCTGGTTAACAGAATTAGGTGGAGTTGAAGTTGTAGCTGGTCAAACAGTCGCAGGGGCTCAAAAAATCTTCTTTGCTCAATTAGCAGATCCTAACCACGTAGGTTTATTTACTGAAGGAACTCGTTTCTTTGCTGGTCGTTTCTCAACAATGATGTTCGGTCTTCCAGCTGCCTGCTTAGCAATGTATCACTGTGTACCAAAAGATCGTCGTAAAAAATATGCAGGTTTATTCTTCGGGGTTGCATTAACTTCAT
>CAJPNA010000196.1 GCA_905371865.1 uncultured Carnobacterium sp. | reverse complement strand
CTCATAACTCGTATGTGGACTATCGCTCGTTATCCACAAACGGTATGTGCATTACGCTGCACCAATGCTAGTTGATGGAATCGAACCACCGACATCTCGATTACAAGTCGAGTGTTCTACCAACTGAACTAAACTAGCTAAACATGTAATTAGTCGACAATTCAATGTCTAGCACATACTTGGAGCTGGTGGCGAACCTTTCAGCTGCACTAATTACATTATCAAGCACTCGTTGCCACCCACAACTTCGCTTGATTTTGAGACCTATTATGTGTGACTTGACGGAACGTATCCATTTCAAATCTAATCCCGGTATTTTAGGTCTCAGAAAAACAGTTTTTGATGACGGTGTAACCCCACTAGACAACCACCGACGAAAAAGACGCTTGCAAATCGCACCATAACACCATCTATCCCGTAGCATTCATTTTTATTTTCCGACGTTAATGCCGAACGTCTTGTGTTACAGAAACAAGTCGACTAGGACTCGAACCTAGACTTTCGGTTTTGGAGACCGATGTGCTACCATTAACACCACCAACTTGTAAATATGCGATTTTAACTCGACGAAGTCGAGCGAGTAACCGCAAACTCAACCGATGAGCGCAAGCGTGACTTCACTCATCTTAATTCTTCATACTTATTTTCCGACGCTAAAGAGAAACGTCTTTAAGTCACGCTTTATTGCGAGAGTGGGACTCGAACCCACGACCTTCGGCTTATGAGGCCGACAATCTGACCGCTGATATATCTCGCATTCAACAGCTCACGAAAGTGAGCTATAATTTTAATGATTTGTAATCACCGAACCATTAGATTGGACTTCCACCCATCCGTGCTTCAAACGAGCTTCCGCTTCTTTCATCTTGATAAGATTGTCAGTTACAGAGTTCGATAACACTTGGTTCGCTTCTGCTTCCGCTTTAGCTTGAATTAATAATGTTTCAGCTTCCACTTGCGCTTGTACTTTCTTAGTCTCAGCTTCTACACGAGCTTTTTCTTGCTCTTGTTTTGCTGTGTCAATTTCTTTTTGTTTCACGGATTCGTTACGAATTGCTGATTCAATCTCATCACCGGCGTCTTGGTCAGTGATGGTAAATGATACAAATTCTAAGTTGTATTTTTCAAAAGTTTTCTTTAATGCTTCATCGATAGCATTATACACCTCTGTACGTTTAGCACCTAAAACATCATAAATGTCATAGTTACCAGTGACTGATTCAATCGCACGTTGTACAGCTGGTGAAACTACACTTTCGTTTACATTTTCAAGTGTTGTATAGTTAGCAAAAACAGTCATTGCCTTATCTTTGTCAACTTTGTACTTGACATCAATGTCTGTGTTCAACCACTGACCATCTTTAGTTTGTGTTGTGATTTTCGTCATCGTTTTTGATTGAACAGATGTTGATAATTTGTATACTTTATCAACAAATGGAATTACTACATGATAACCAGTCGGTAATGTGGTATCCTTAACTCCACTAAACGCATTTACTTGTACACCCACAGTATTTACTGGAATATAAACAAGTAACGTAAATCGAGCAATCACTAATAACACAATTGTTACAATCGCCAAAAATCCATGATAAAATCCTTTATAAAATGTACCGTTTTCATCCGTAAAAAACTTTTTCATCATCTTTTCCTCCATAAAATTAATTGACAAAAATAAAAAATCTGTGGTGCGTTACCTCACAGCAACCGACAGTCACCAACTGTCTATTCTTCTAATGCGTCCCGTAATTCCCACACTAGAAACGTTTACCCACGACAGTATCTACGGACGACCTGTCATTAGTGAGCTGGTTGGTTGATTGTCCTTGATTACCAACAATTTTGCCTTGTTCAACGGACATCCAGAACGACTCGGATGATGAGTTGACATCGTGCACATGTCGTGTTCCATGTAACCGTCTACTAATAGATTTTACATGTTGGTTATGGAAAATGTCAGAATCGAACTGACAACATTCTGCTTGCAACGCAGACGCTCTCCCAACTGAGCTAATTCCCCAAAATACGGAATGCAAGATTCGAACTTGCGACCCCTTGTATCCAAAACAAGTACTCTACCAAACTGAGCTAATTCCGTTTAATATAATCACTGTTTTTCCACCATAGCACTTAAGGTGTGCTTAACCCGCGTAACCAGCGACTGGCCGCTCTCCTCTCCTATCATGTGTACACAACAGTGATAATATCGACGCTTGGGAGTCTACTACGTGATTAGTTCGGTGTATCCCCAATACATCTAACTCTAGAGTCGCTCCGATTGTTTTGCAAGAACAATAAGAGCTAATATCAGCGAAACCCGAGCAACTTGCAACTACTCGTTTCCGATACTTCGATTTGGACTCGAACCAAAGACCTCTCCGTTATCAGCGAAGTACTCTACCAACTGAGCTACCGAAGTAAAATAACCATTGACATGTCTGGTTAATGACCCGTGCGAGATTTGAACCCGTGCTACCGCAGTGAAAGTGCGATGTCTTAACCACTCGACCAACGGTTCATGAAAGCGGACAACGAGATTCGAACTCGCCACAATGGTTTGGAAGACCAACGTTTTACCAGCTAAACTATGTCCGCATTAAACCTCTTTTTCTACTTATTATACAAGACCACATTTGTAGCGTGTGTGAAGTAAGTACCTTTTCCGTCTTTAAATGTCACACGAATACTATCAGTCTTTTCTTCACGTGCCCATTCTTTAACTTGACCGTCAATGATTTTTCCGTCCGGAAGTTTTACTTGTGCATACTCGAATGTATACGTCAAACCAAGAATATCCTTATTACCACATGCTGTAAATAATGGTACTATCAATAAAGTAGATAATAATAAGAGTCGTTTTGCTTTTTTCATACAATTTCCTCCTTATTTTCGTTTACCCTTCGAGGATATGATGAATTTTGTGATTATTCACGAAATGTGGACAGAGAGACTTGAACTCTCACGCTCCAACGAGCATCGGGTCTTAAGTCCGATGTGTCTGCCAATTCCACCATGCCCACATAATAGAAAGACGATAGCTGGATTTGAACCAGCGAATAGTAGGGTTGCAACCTACTGCCTTAAGCCACTTGGCTATATCGCCAATGTTGAAAAATGGACTTTGTAGGAGTCGAACCTACGACCGCTCGGTTATGAGCCGAGTGCTCTAACCAATTGAGCTAAAAGTCCTCGATTAATG